>NZ_JBKOUC010000017.1:0-73073 GCF_046764815.1 Aphanothece stagnina RSMan2012 | reverse complement strand
CGCATTCGGCGCTCCAGGGGCGTACGCCCCTGGAGGTCCTCCAGCAGTGGAGAGCGGCCTGACGACCCACCAGCTCTCAGAAGAACTGGACCAGCAATGGGGGTCACGTCAGGCCCCACGAGCACGGTGTCGGGGGCATAGCCATTGGCCAGCAGCATGGTGGTCATCCACTGCATGTGGCCCTGCAGCGATATGCAAAGCCAACGGCAAACAGTGGACGAAGTATCGCGAGAGCGACCGGTGTCAGACCTACCTGGACGCCCTCGCGGAAACCTCCGGAATGCGGATGTTTGACTTGATCGAGCCGCACCGAGAGCGGCGTGGCTTCAAGGCGATCCAGGCCGGAGGGCCCCTCCTCGGGGGAAGCAACTGGACGGCCCCGGCGCAGTCGCGCCCCACTGCCTCCAGCAGCTCAAAGGCACTGGTGCCCCGCAGGGAGAAACGCCGCTGCAGCCTTCTCAGGATGACCTCGTTGTCGGGGAGAAGGTTGGCGAACCATCGCTCCACCACTTCCCCTCGCAGCGCAGACGTGCCCAGGCCAACCGGCAGCGAGAGCGAGAGGGGCCGGAACTGTGGCGCGCTCAGCCAGGCAGGGTCGTAGTGGAACTCCTGCGGGCCCCGTCCCGGCACGCGCCACTCCCCCATCCGCTCCAGGGTGAAACGGCCTGGATTGAGCTCCAGGGCCGAGAGGCGCGCCTGGCTGAGGCCACCGGCCTTCTGCGCCAGGGCCGACTGACTGAGACCGCGCTGACGGCGTAACCCAGTCGGCAGCTGACCCTGCTGGGAGGGGGCGCGGATGACCTCCTCCTCGGCTGCAGCGTTGGCAGTGGCAGTGGCGGTGGGGCGGACGACATACCGGCACTTGGATTCCGAGTATTCCCAAGCCACTTGAAATCCATGTATCCGTGAAGTACTAGGAATAACGAGTGTCTCTGCTTGGCCGGGATGTCTCAGCGCTCCACCAGTTGCCAGAAGCTCCACTTCTGGCCGAAGGCCTCCCGGAGCCGTCCCGCAAAGCTGCTGTGGGGCTCCACCCCCTGCCAGTCGTCGATGCAGGCGTCGAGCCGCTCGCACTGGCGCAGGTGCTCGACGGCGTAGCGGTAGCGCTTGGAGCGGCCCATCGACAGCGCGAACACGACCATGGCCCGCAGCAGCAGGCTGGCGGCCAGCGGATGGTCGGCGCTGAGGCGCTCGGCGGCCGGTTCATGGATCTCGTAGGCGTCGCCGTCCCAGGCCTCCCCGTGCTCGATCACATAGCGAGCCGCGCGCGGCAAGGCGGGCCAGAAGACCAGGAACTGCAGCGCCGCCAGCGGCAGCGGGTGCGCTTCCGCCACGGCCATCGCTCGCTCCTCCGCCTCCACATCGGCGAAGTCATCGAGCCGTTTGAGGTAGTCGCGCAGCAGCGGAATCGAGAGCGTTTTGCAGAAGACCAGCCAGCGGTGCTGCTGGGCCTCGTCGCCGCGACCGAGGGCCTCGAGTGCGGCAATGCGCGTGGCGTGCCACGCCTCGGCCTCCATGATCTGCGTCGCCTTGGCGGCATGGTCCAGCACGGCCAGGGCCTGCCCGGCCCGGCCGGCCTGGAGCAGATGGCCGGCCACCTCGGCGGCGGTGTCGGGCCAGGTGAGCTGGGAGGGCTCGAACAGCTCCAGGTAGCCCTCCAGATCGCCCCGGCCCAGCGCCAGTTGCTCCATCGTGAAGCGATCGACGCCACCGCGCTCCAGCAGGGCCTCCTCCAGTCGCAGCAGCCCCGCTGCTTCCAGCACCGGTGCCAGGGCCGGGATCAGCCCCTCGAACTGGCCGTAGCCGTTTTCCTGCAACAGCTCGGCCGCCTGCTCCACCAGGGCCTGAGGGTCGCTGCCAGCTGCGGCGGCGAGGGTCGCCAGCGCGTCCACCCCCCGCTGGAACAGGCCGATCACCGCACCGGTGGAATCAGAAGAGCGGTCCAGCACCCCCTCGCTCAGCTCCAGCAGGCGCAGCTGCAGCTCCACCGCCAGGGCTGGATCGGCCGTGGCGATCGGCCCGCTGATCGCCTGCTGCTGGGCCTCCAGATCCGCCAGCAGCGCCTTGCGCCTGGTGGAATCGAGGAAGGTGGTGGAACGGCTGATGGCCGCCAGTCGCTTGCGCACCTCCTGGGCCGCCCCCTCGGCTCCGGCGGCTGCGGCCAGGGCCAGCCTCAGCCGTCGCTGGATCACAGCATGGCCGGCGCTCACCTCGATCAGGAGCTCCGCCAGCGTCGCGGCGCCCAGTGCCTCCAGGTTCCTGGCGTTGAGGGTGCGCTTGGCGGCCATGGCCAGAGCTCTGCTGACACGAGGATGCCGCCCGGGCGACTCAAACGCATGCCCCCATCCGCGCCATCGGCCGCGAGCGCCTGCATTTTGAAGTGCAGCCCCGCAAGCACTTCCAGATCCCACCTGCAGCCCTTCCGCCAACCTGAAGTTCCCCTGCACAGGTCCCAGCCGATGACGGTGAACCGGGAGTCGCTGGAGAAGCTGGGCCGTTTCCTGCTGCGCGGCCTGCGCATCGGCGCCAGCACGGTGTCGATCGTGGAGTTGCTGCGCAACGAGTGGACCGGCGGCATCAGCGCCGGGGTGGCCTGGTTGGTGTTCCTGCAGGTGGAGCGGCGCCTGCCGCCTCTCACCCCAGATCCCGAGGACTGATCCGCAGCTCGGCGTAGCCGGTGGCTGGATCCAGCTCCCGGCGGAAGCGCCACTCCGGCAGCAGGCCGATCATCAGCTCCGCAGTGGTGCGCACCAGCGAGCCCGGGCAGAGGTGCCCGCCGATCACCTCACCCTGGCTGTCGGCAATGGCGATGTGCAGGTGGGCTCCATCGGGCGAGAGGGTGCCCGAGAGGCTGAGGATCTCCAGCTCGCCCTGGATCGTCGTGGCTTCGGGTGCCCCCGCCAGGCGCAGCTGGGCCACCGACAGGCTGCCCACGGCGCTGATCACACATCCGGCCTGCTCCTGCTGCTCGCCCATCCAGGCCTCCAGTGCCAGGCGTAGGTCATCGCCTGGCTGCAGCCGCAGCGGCACCACCTTGATCACTCAGGCCCCTCCACCAGCCCCTGGACCATCACCAAGGCATCGACGTAACCCAACTGCCTGTGGCGGAACGCACCCGGCAGGGGTCCCACCACCTGAAAGCCGTTGCGCTGCCAGCAGCGGATGCCGGCCGTGTTGGTGCTCACCACCAGGTTGAACTGCATCGCCCGGAACCCCAGCCGTCGCGCCGCCTGCAGCGAGTGCTGGCAGAGCCTGCTGCCGATTCCCTGGCGGCGGCAGTGCTGGGCCACCACGTAGCCCGCGTTGGCGACATGGGCACCGAGGGCCAGGGAGTTGGGCCTCAGGTAGTAGGTGCCCAGCAGCGCGCCGGTGGGATCCACGGCCACCATCACCGCCTGGCTCTGTTCCACCCAGGCCACCTTGGCCTCGGCTTCGCTGATCGCCGGGTCGTGGGGGAAAGTTTCTCCAGCGCGGAACACCGGCTCCAGCAGCGCCCACACCCCAGGCCAATCGGCCGCCTCAAAGGGGCGTATTTGCAGAGGAGTGGTTCGCGTAGGCAGAGAAACGCAGCGACCGGTGTCGATTGTCTCGTTCAGCGGGGCTCAGTGGGCCATGCACCGCAGGCCCCTCATGCGCAGGAACCCGTCGCTCACTTCTCTTCTGCAGCCCCCGGGGGGATGAGCTTGATCTGTTTGCGGCCCAGCTTGATCTCGAACTCATCGCCGGGCACCCCAAGCCCAGCTGGGTGGTGCAGGCCTTACCCACCATGAGGTTGCCGTTGAACTGCACCTTGGTGGCATAGCTGAGCTGCCGCCCCGATCGGCCCCTGCCGCCGCGGCCACCGCCACCGCCGAGGTTCATGCCCTTGGCTTCCAGCAGCGCCTCATCGAAGGCGGTGAAGTTCAGCCGTTCCGCACCGTCTTTCTTGGAGCTCACGTAGCCGCAGCTGGGCACCAGATCGGACTTGGAGGCATCGTCCAGCTCCTTGACTTTGGCGAGCAGATCAGTACCGGTCAGCATGAAGCGGGAAGGCCTCATCACCCTGCAGATGGTCTTGCGGCAGAGTGGAGGATGCCGCCACGGGAGCCGCCGCCGCGGCCTCGGCGGCTCCCCTGCTCGAGGGAGGCCAGGCCGCATCCCTGCTCCGCCGGTCAATGGCATCGGCCGTCCCAGCCGCCTCACGGTGGACATCCCCAGCGTGGACGGCATCGTGGTGAAGGGCACCGCCATGCCACAGGATCCTCCCCGCGATTGAGCGCCGTGCCTCTGCTCCGAGCCGGCTTCACCTACTTCAGCCTGGTCTTCGGTGCCGGCTTTCTGCTGGGGGCCGTGCTGGTGCTGGTGCTGGTGCCCCGCCTCGGCGCGCGCCTGGCGGAACTGTCGGAGATGCCGCTGATGGCCGTGGTGATCGTGCTGGCGGCCCGCCACGTGCTTCGCCGCTGGCCGTTGCCCAACGCCACGGCCTGCCTGCTGGTGGGGGGCCTGGCCCTGGCCCTGCTGCTGGCTGCCGAATTGACCCTGGCCGCCCTGGTGGAGGGCCAGTCGCCCGCCCACTGGATCGCCAGCCTGGACCCGGTGTCGGGTCCCGTCTATCTCGCCATGCTGCCGGTGTACGCGTTGATGCCCTTGGTGCTCAGGCCGGCCCGATGATCGCCAGACGCACGTTGCTGACGGCGACGGCAGCCGGCCTGGGCCTGGCCGGTGCCGGGGCGTTGACCTCCTCTCGCCAGGAGGCCGCCCTACTGGCCGAGGAGGGCAACAAGCAGGCCCTGGCGGCCAAGGCCGATGCAACCTGCTGGGTGATCGAGCACCTGCGCGGGCAGGCCGCCTACCGCCAGCAGCAGGCCAAGCGGCTCACCGAGCTGTCGCGCTCCGATGCCGGCCGGGCCGATGCCCTGGAGGAATCGCTGGTACTGGTGCTCACCCGCCTGCAGCCCAGCGCCACCCGCTTCTCCTTCCCCAACCACGAGCTCACCAGCCGCAAGTCCCAGGCCGTCGAGATCGACGACGAGGACGCCCTCCCGGCTGAGTGGCTCGCCGTCAAGACCACCAGCCAGCCGGACAAGACCGCCATCAAGGAAGCCCTCAAAGCCGGCCACCTCATCCCTGGCGCCCTGCTCGTCTCCCGCCGCTCCTGGCGTATCCACTGACGGGGGCAGCGCCCCCTCCTCATGGGCCTGCTGCAGCGGCAGGCCCAGACACGCCTCCAGTTGAACTCCTCACCACCTCAGAAGCTATGGACCTCTCCGCCTACTGCAGCGCCAGCTCCACCACACCCACCAGCCCGCGGCCCAGGGGCCACATCTGGTCCACCCGCCTGGCCAGCTGGGTGGTGCCGATCACCCGCAAGCCGGGCCGCCGGCCCTCGCCCGATCACATTCACTGCAGCGAACCGCCCTGCTGGGTGCTGATCGAGCCGCTGCCGCCTCAAACCTCCGCCCACTGATTTCGGGCCCTGTTCCCCCTCTCCCCCCATCGAAGCCATGACGTGCGCCTTCTCCACCGAGCAGATCGCCTCCCTGTCTGCCCCCCTCGATCGCGCCAAGGTGCGCCAGCGCGAGCAGGGTCGCTCCAAGGTCTCCTATCTGGAGGGTTGGCAGGTGATCGCGGAAGCCAATCGGATCTTCGGGTTCGATGGCTGGCAGCGGGAAACCATCGAGGTCCGCTGCGTCAGCCAGGCTGAGCGCACCATTGGGCGAGACCAGAGGCCCGGCTGGGGCGTCACCTACACCGCCCGGGTCCGCGTCACCGTCGGCGGCCCCACCAGTGCAGCAGCGGTAATCCGTGAGGGTTGCGGTGCTGGCCACGGCATCGATGCCGACCTGGGCCAGGCCCATGAATCCGCCCTCAAGGAGGCCGAGACGGATGCCATGAAGCGGGCGCTGATGACCTTCGGGAACCCCTTCGGCCTTGCCCTCTACGACAAGCAGCAACGCGAGGTCACCCAGTCGGCAGGGGAGAGCAGCGCTCCTCGGACTGCCAGTGCCAGCAACGGGTCGCGATCGATCCATCGCAGCCCCTCGCCTGCCACCCCAAGCGCCAGCGACGACCCCGGCCTCACGCCGCTCGACCCGGCCGTCATCCGCCAGATCCTCGACACCCTGCGCGGTCTGCCCCGGCCGGTGCTGGAGGGCTTCACCAAGGCCTTCCGCAAGCGGTTCCAGGTGCCGGAGGAGGCCACCTCCATCGCCGATCGCATCTGCCAGAGGCGCCACCACGACTGGATCGAGGCCTTCCTGGTGCAGCACGAAGCCGCAGCATGAACGACAGGGGCCCAGGCAGCTGGAAACCATCTGGCTGCCTACCCTGAAGCGGTCCGGCCACAAAGGGGCCATGAGCACGCAAACCGAACTCGGGTGGGCTGGCTGCACCGCGGTGGAGCGTGATCCGCAGCGGGTCAGTGGTGCCTGGGTGTTCCGCGGGACCAGGGTCCCGGTGGCAGCCCTGTTCGAAAACCTGGAAGACGGCATCTCCCTGGCGGAGTTTGTGGAGCTTTTTCCTGGGGTCACGCAGGAGCAAGCCCGCTCGGTGCTGGAGCATGCCGCCCGCAGTACGGCGGCGGCCGTGGCCTGAGTGCGGATCCTGTTTGACCAGGGAACGCCGGTTCCCCTGCGCCGTGCACTGAACGGCCACGTTGTGGCCACGGCCTACGAACTGGGCTGGTCCACCGTCACCAACGGGGACCTGATCCGCCTGGCGGAGCTTGAGGGCTATGAGCTCCTTATCACCACCGACACCAACCTCCGCTACCAGCAGAACCTGCATGGCCGAAGCATCGCGATCCTGGTGCTGACCACCACCAGCTGGCCCCGGATTCGCCAGGTCACGGGAGACATTCAGGCTGCGGTCGCCGCCATGGCTCAAGGCGACTACAAGGAGCTGCGCATCCCCTGAGGATCCCGACGTCACCGCCCGAAGACACTCCCAAACACCCAATCGCGCTCGTGCCGGCGTACGCATCTGGAGTGGTCCATGGGTTTCCCTCTCCCCCGGTCTGCGGCCCTGCCCGCGCGGCTCGAAACCCCATACGCATCCTTCCCTTGGTCCCGTCGGGCTGAATCAGCTCTGCCCCAGCTCCCGCATCCGCTGCCAGAAGGCGCTCTTGCGGCCATGGCCCGAGCGGATGGCTGCCATGTAGGCCTCATGGCTGGGGATGTCGCCCCAGGCATCGATGCGTTGGCTGAGCAGCGCGCAGGTCTGCAGGTGGCGGGCCGCGTGGCCGTAGCGGCTGGAGCGGGTCTCGGCGAGGGTGAAGTCGACCATCGACCGCAGGGCCAGCGTGGCCGCCAGGGGGTGGTCCTGACTCAGCTTCTCGGCAGCGGCCCCCATCACCCCGTACTGGGCGCCTTCCAGTTCGCCGCGCCGGTTCACCACCAGCTCGGCGGTCTGCGCCAGGGCCGAGGGCCAGCTGAGCAGGAAACAGAGGCTCTGGGTGAGGCTCGGGTACGCCAGGGCAATCGCAATGGCCCGCTGCTCGGCTTCCACGTCCTCGAAGGCCGGCAGCTGATCGAGGTAGGCGCGTAGCAGGCTGCCGTCGAGGCAGCGCTCGAAGCAGTTCCAGCGTGCCGCCTGGGCCTCCTCGCTGCGGCCCAGGGCCTGCAGCGCGGCGATGTGGCTGTGCTCCCAGCTCATCTCGGGCCAGCGCGATCGATCGGGGGTGGCCCTGGTGAGGAAAGCCAGAGCCTCCTCGGCGCGGCCGGCGGCCAGCAGGCGCTGGGCGATCTCGGCGGCGATGCGGGGAAAGCGCTGCTGCTCCGGGGCGTACTGGGCGATGAAGCCATCCACATCGCCGCTGGCTTCCGCCACGGCCTGCAGGCCCAGCTTCACGGTCCACTGGCGTGAGCTCTCCTCTCGCTCGTGGGCATAGGTGGGCCCGCCGGACCCGTAGCCCACCTGCTCCCACTCCTCCCTGGGCGGCACCGGCACCGGCTCCTCACCCAGCTGCTGGAAGCGCTGTTTGAGCGCCGCCAGTCCCACCGGGCCCAGGGGCTCGGCCAGCTGCTGGATCACGTCGTCGAACACCCCATAGCCGTTGTGGCAGAAGGCCTCGAACAACCGCTCCGCCAAGGCCAGCGGCTCGGGTTGGGCGGCCGCGGCGATCGGGCCCAGCTGGCGGATGGCGTCGCGGAAGATGTCGCCGATCAGGCCGCTGCTGTCGTCACAGCGGCCGAGCACGTTGTCGCCGAGCTCCAGGAACTGCCACAGCAGATCCAGGGCGGCCGCGGGATCGCGCTGGGCGATCGGCCCGGTGATGGCGTCGAGCTGGGCCGTGAGGTCCTTGCGGATCAGCTGGCGCTGCTCGCGCTCGAGGAAACGCCTGGAGCGGGCGATCGTGGCCAGCCTCTTTCGTACCTGGCCGGCGGCCTCCCGGGGGCTGGAGGAGGAGGCCACGGCCAGCTTGAGCTGCCGCTTGATCGCCGGGTCACTGGCGGCCAGCTCCAGCAGCAGCTCGGTGAGGCGCTCCGGCCCGAGGGCCAGCAGGGCCTTGGCATCCAGGGCAGAGGAGCGGGGCATCAGGGGGAGACGCCGGGATGAGCTGGGTCTTAAGCACCCAGTCTGGCCAGGTTCTTCGCCGCACAACCACCAGCGGTGTCCCAGCCACCGCTGGCCTGGGTATAAAGCGCGCAGCATCCTGGCGCCATGCACCGTCACCCCATCAGGACCGTCAGCCGTGGGAATCCTGAGGTGACCTGAAGGATGGCGCCCCCACGCTTCGATCCCCATGGCTATCTGGAGGAGGGAATTCACTGCTGCACGCTCGAGCAGCTCGATGCCCTGCTGGGATGGAATCCCTGTCGTCAGCGGTTGCTCGGCCAGCTGCGGCAGTTCCTCACGGAAGCACTGGAGCCGGCGATGGGCCCTGAGGCACCGCTGGTGCTCTATCACCTGGAGCGATGCAACGAGGCGATGAGCGAAGCGACTGCACGCTTACCTCACCTGCTCGAAACGGACTGAGATCGGCTGCAAGGTCGAATGCCCCTTCCTCCTGCCTCGGCGGAGAGAGGGGCGTGTTGTCTTCGCCACGGACGCGTGGGGACTCTGCATGAAGCACTCGCTCCCTGGCCCTCAGGCGCCGTTCGTACATCGCTCGTACAACGACCCGAAACGGGCCGGGCAACGGCCGTCGAGGCCCGGCATTCGTACATTTTCCGTACATTGCCCCTTCTGGAGACGAAATGAGAGCTCCCGAAACCTTCGAGAACCCTTGCAGCGACTGAATCGGGGCGACAGGATTCGAACCTGCGACCTAGTGCTCCCAAAGCCCTCTTTTTTGGGTTCCTCAGACCCTGCACCAACGTTGCGATCACGGCCAAAAGCCCTTGCTGTACAAGGCTTCTGGGCTGCAAGGGCGTGACAGGTGATGCCCAGCCATGCCAGGCTTTTGGGGCCGATTTGCTCACATATTTGCTCACATGGGCAGTTCTAGGGCCTCGAGCACGTGGGCGTCGGTGCTGCGCTCCGGCCTGCGCCTTTCCCTTGCCCAGCGGGGCACGAGCAGCGGCTGGCGCGTCTCCGATTTCCGGGGTCGCACGCGCCTCACGGTGGACGGGAGGACCGGGCGGCATCAGGTGCTCTTGCCTATCGAGTGGAGCCATGAGCAGGCCGATGCCATTCGGGACGCCGTCTTGGCAATTCACAATGCGTACCTCGCTGGCTCCTCCCTAGATCAAGCCATCGACTCCGCGCTGGCGGGCGATGAGCAGGCTGGAGCCTCAGGCTCTGGGCCGATTGACTGGCCTGCCCTGGTGGAGCGGTTCAAGGCGAGGAAGCTGAGCAGCGGCGCCATCAAGCCGCAGACCTGGAACAGCGTGTATCAGCGCCGTATGGCTGAACTGCTGGCTTTCTTCGAGGGGAAGCGACCGCCAACCAACCCCAGGGAGCTACTGGAAGCCGTGACGGCACGCTGGTCCAAGCAACCCGGAGCCCGCGGTCGGCAGATCCAGGTGCAGCAGACCGCAGCGTTGCTGCGTTGGGGGGTTGATAGCGGAACCTTGACCCCAGAATGGGCACCACCGCTCGATCTTGATCCCTACGTGGGCCGCAAGCGAGCAGCGAAAACCATCACGACCCCGCTGGAGGTGAAGCACATTCTGGAGTTGGTGGACGCCATCCCCGACGCACGCTGGCGCTTCGCCTTCCAGCTGCTGGCGGCCTATGGCCTGAGGCCGGAGGAGCTCCAGCACCTTCAGATCCGAGGCAATCGCCTGTGGTGCGAGTACCGGAAAAGTACCAGTCGCGGCGAGACCCAGCCCAGGCCTCTGCGTCTTCTTCCCTGTGACGACTGGGCTGAGAGCTGGAATCTGCTGGAGACGTTCAAGAGCCAGCCATTGCCGCCGATGCGGCCTGGCTATGGCGCCGAGGATCTGGGTCTCTACATGCGCCGGCGGCGCCGCTGGCAGGAGCTGCGCCAGAACTACGAAGCAGCCGGCGAGAAGCTCGTTCTGTATTCGGCACGGCATGGCTATGCGCATCGTGCCCACCTGATCTGTGAGCTCCCTCCCAAGGTCGCTGCTGCGGCTATGGGCCATAGTGTCGAGACACACTTGGCGGCCTACAGCAAATGGTGCGGCGATGACGTGGTGGATGATGCCTTCGAGCGGGCAGCTGCACGGCTGGGTCGTTAGATGATTGGCATTGCATACGCCGACCCCTCCATAGCCGCACAGATTTCAATACATACCTAGTGATTTAGGTGTATTAACATAGCTTGTTGGAGGTTATTGAAATGTAGGGGTGATCAGGTGGGCACCAGTGCCCCTAGTTGCTTGATCATGTAGCGCACCATTGCAGGTGCGCCGCCCCGTGCCCGCTGGGCATCACTGACAAGCCCTTCAATGGTTCTCACCAGTTGATCAAACGTGAGAGGACCATCCTTCAAGATGCGGTCCCGAATGGCATCCCATTGCTGAACGTGCTCAGGCTTGCGCTCACTTGGCCTATAGGAGGCAAAAGTGAAGAGTCCTGTAATTGGAGTCGCACGGCGTCGCTCAGCGGTTGCGACACTAGGCACTGGAGGTGGGGTGAAACGACCCTTGGCTGCATCGTCAAGGAGTTGCAGCACAGCTGCAACCTGCTCTTCTGCTAAGTAGAATAGCTCACGGTTATCAGCGCCTGTGATGTTCTGGTTGATCAGCATCCGGCGAATGGCGGTCTCTACTGCGAAAGCTTTTTCCCTGTCGCCAACACTGACGCAGGCAAGTGTTTCTGCGGGTACTGGCAGGACATTCTGCTCAGCATCACGACGAAGGGGGCTATTGGTGATACCGACTTTGTGCCAGGCTGTGCCGCCAGGCAGTGACCACCTCTTGAGATAGACGTAATTCATCATCGGAGACTAGTGTGGTCTTGTCGTCATTGGGGCTGGGAGATTCCGGTTGCTTCTGCGGTGAAGTGTGGGGCCGCCTCTCAGCACCTACACTGTCCTTCAAGCTGGTTTCTCGTGAAATCCCCCGAATGGGGGATAGGTGTCGCTATGGGTTGGGACTCTGGTTACACTCCTATCCAGGTAGCCTGAAGCTGGCGAGCTTCTGTTTAGCTGATCTCCAGGTTTAACTGCCGGTTATTCCATGAACTAAAGCGAAGCATTCGCTTGCTGTCCCTGGCGAACTTCTGGGAAAAATTGGGACTCGCCTTAAAGCTGACCAGTCGGCCGACACCGCGACACGGAGTCGTGACGGTTGTCAACGCCCAACTTCTCGTAGATCCTTCGCAGATGGGTCTTGACGGTGTTTTCAGACACCATCAATTTGGCAGCCAGTTAACTGATGCGCAGACCACGCTCCAGTTCCAGGAGAACGTCCTTCTCCCGCTCGCTGAGCTGAACATCCGGCTCCACCCCGCTGTTTTCACGTTCAAGGGCCTCCCTCTGGAGCACCTGAGTGAGGTCTGCCGAGAGATCCGGATCGATCCAGATCCCGCCCTGCACGATGGCCAGAACCGCGTCGCGCAGACCCATCAACCGCCGAGGGTGCAGCTGGAAGCCTCGGACTCCTGCGGCCATCACCTGGCAGGCCAGACGGACATCACCCTCCCTCAGGTACAGGAGGACAGGAGGGAGCTTGCCAATCAGCTCACGGTGTCCCAGCAGGGGGCAGCAGTCCGTGACACCAAGGCAGCTGACCACACAACGGCTGCATAGACCCGTGGGGTCGGCAATCACCACGCCGGCCTCGGGAGCATCTGGAGATGCCAACTGGTCAAGCAGTTCCTGGGGTTCAGCGGCCGTGGCCACCAAATCCCAGCCTGGTGCCAGCACGCTCAGCATGAGCCATAAGGGGGCGTCCCACCGAGTGGTGTAAATCCTGAGGAGCAGCACCGGCGTAGCAGGTGCTGACGGTCTCTTCCTCAAAGACCCTGCGGGGGAATGGGTGGGCTGGTCTGTGACCCTGCTCGGAGCACTACCACCTTCCTGAGACCAGACCAGGCCCATCTCCGATTCTGCCGCCCATGAGCTGGCGCAACTGCTTGGCAGCGGCACCGCCGGTGACCTGATCCCCGAACTGGTGCGCCAGGGCCTACAGGCCCTGATCGAGGCCGAGGCCGCTGTTGCCCTTGGAGCCGATCGCCATGAGCGCACCACCCAACGGCGGGGCCACCGCAACGGCATCCGGGAGCGGCTGCTGAGCACCCCGGCCGGCGACATCCAGCTGCGCATCCCCCGCTTCCGCACAGGCAGCTTCTACCCCTCGTTGCTGGAACCCCGTCGCCGGGTGGATCGGGCCGTGTGGGCCGTGGTGATGGAGGCCTACGTCTCCGGCGTCTCCACCCGGAAGGTGGATGAGCTGGTCGCGGCTCTGGGCTGCGAGAGCGGCATCTCCAAATCGGAGGTCAGCCGCATCTGCCAGGGGCTGGACACCCAGGTGCAGGCCTTCCTGGGCCGGCCGCTGGAGTTCAGCCGCTACCCCTACATCTACCTCGATGCCACCTACCTGCACGGCCGGGATCCGGCCCGCAGGCAGGTGATCTCCAGGGCTGTGATCGTCGCGGTCGGCATCACCGGCACCGGACAGCGGGAGGTGCTCGGCATTGAAGTCGGCGACAGCGAGGACGAGGCGTTCTGGACCGCTTTTCTGCGGCGCCTGCGCGAGCGAGGGCTCTCTGGCGTGCAGCTGGTGATCAGCGACGCCCACGCCGGCCTCAAGAAGGCGATCGCCCGGTGCTGCCAGGGCACCAGCTGGCAGCGCTGCTGCGTCCATTTCACCCGCAACCTGCTGATCAAGGTGCCCAAGGGCAGCCAGGACATGGTGGCTGCCGCCCTGCGCTCGGTGTTTGTGCAGCCAGAAGCCCAGGCGGTGGAGCCGCAGTGGGAGCAGGTGATCACGATGCTCAGCGAAAAGTTCCCGGCGGCCGCTGCCTTGATGGAGCAGGCCAAGGAGGACTGTTGTCTTGACCCTAACCTCCACCCGCCGCCATGGATTCCCCCGAATTGGGGATGTCATTACTCCTCATGGCAAGGATGATGAGTACGTACTTGCATCCAGGACTTTCACAGTAGGCAATCGATTAAACCATGCATCTCGAATAGAGCTGCTCCTCTTGGCTTCATGAACCACTTCGATTCCATAGGTCTGCTCAATCCAGGCCTTATCTGCTGAGATCACAACGGAACATCACCCCCTACAGGAACTGAGAATCGTGGCTTGCTCCATTAATCATCCATCAGAGTATAAGGGCTCTACTGAGTACTACGACGAAGAGGCGACTCGGAACTGGTATTCGAGGCTTTCGCTTGAGTCTGCTATCAACGCTGCCTGTCTTGGAAAGGAGAATGCCAGTAAGAGGCACCCTCACTTCCACCGTAAGTGGCAACTCAACAACATGGCCACTCGTTCGCAAAAGGCCACCAAGGCCCTCATCAGGTGCATTGACGATATTCGTGCTTGCACAGACTTCGACAATCTTTTGGAATTGGTCGAGCAGGAGCTGATGGCTGGCCCTGATCCCGCTTGGGAGAATTCTCGTAACAGTGTTCTCACATACGACATCGCCGATTGGATTGCTTGCTCACTTGGATTGGCGCCCGAGTATGTTTACCTGCATGACGGTTGCAGGCGGGGTGTCGAGATGGCATTGGGCCGTAGGCTCCCTCCTCGGCAACGTTATATCTGTCTTGATGAGTTGCCTAATCAGTGGCGGGGGATGAAGCCTTATCAGCTGGAAACGGCATTCTGTGCTTTTGCCAGCGGGAAACCAAAGCAGTGGAAGCGATGAAGCTCATCCTCAGTCGCAAAGGCTCCGATAGTAGCTATGGCAAACGTCCGAGCCCAATCGGAAGCGACGGCTCAATGATCAGTATTCCAATTCCAGAAGATGGCTTCAAGCATGGAATCACTTACAATTCCATCCGCGGCCTCCCTCAAGTCCTTTCAGGTCCAGCCCACCTTGATCCTGATTTACGGAAGCAGGCACGATCAAGAAAGCCTGGCTGGAAGCCCGCCTTTGGACAGTGTGATGCTGCCCTCACCCACCTACTCAATCAAGGAGTTGGGAAGGGAGATCTGTTCGTCTTTTATGGATGGTTCAACGGTCCAGGACTCCCAGCTAAAGGTAGTCATGTCATCTGGGGATGGTTGCAAGTTGGGGATATCTATTGGCCTGGTCTCCAAAACCTTCCTGACTGGCTTCGTGATCACCCACATGCTTGCCCCTATCTCAAGCCACACAGTAGTAACGCGATTTACACGGCCACAGACAAGCTCAATATTGATGGAGTCAATGGTCTCCCCGGAGCAGGCACGTTCGATATCTTTCGGTCATGTCTTCGCCTCTCCTATGGCGAAAAGATGAGCCACTGGTGTGTCCCATCAGCCCTTGTTCCTTCCTGCCAATCATCCCAGACGATTTCACGTCATACCAGGAAGAACTATACCGACCTTGGTGATGGAACTGCAGTATTGGCCACCAAGTCACCAGGACAGGAGTATGTCATCGACTGTGACAAGCATCCCGCCTCATTGGAGTGGATTCTATCCAAGCTTCAGTTTCCCCGCCAATAGGGCCCCAGCCGTTTTTCTGGAGCTGAGCCTCCTCACGGATTCGCCTTTGGTCACGCTGCCTTCCTGCCGAAACTGGCGGAAACACAAGGGAAGTGACGTGGCTCCTATAATTGGTCCAGGGCGAATGAGAGTCCTGATACGGCCACGCTGGGCCGGTGACTCCAGCACCCAACGATCCCCCCACACCCCCGAGGAGGCCATCCGAAAGCTGCTGTAACTCGAAGGGCTTGGGCGAAGCAGTGGACCGCGGAGCAGTTGATCGCCCAGGTCAAGTCAGTCGCTGATGTCTGCAGCGCCAATGATGCAACATCAAGACCACCTACCGTCGTTTGCGCCAAGGGTACGGGGGCATGCAAGCCAAGGATGCACTGCGCGCACAGTTCTGGGCATCAGAGCGTTTCGCCTGTCGAGAGCATGCTCAAGTGCGAGCGGCAGCTCGAGGGCGACATGCGAGCGCTGTTGTGCAAGACCTAGCTCCTCCGACGCTCAGGAAGATGGTCAGTCCGGCAAGAGCAAGCTGTGCGACGAGCTGCTGGAGAGACTTCAACGGCTCTCTAGCCTTTGCGGATGCCACGGAGGGACACCGCATGAGTTGCTTCTGACGTCATGAGCTTGAGCACCACTGACCGCCTGGTTACTCCGTCGCAGCTGGCCCTTTTCAGCCGCAGCCCTGTGATCGGGGCCTGGTGGGAGGAGCTGGCTGCCCAGAAGCTCTTCACCGAACATCGCCCGGATGTGACCAGCCTCGATGAGCTGCTCTTCGCTTCTGGACATGAGCACGAGGAGGTGCTGCTGGCTGATCTGGAAGCCGCTGGGGCGGATGTC
Organism: Aphanothece stagnina RSMan2012; assembly: GCF_046764815.1. NCBI lineage: Bacteria > Bacillati > Cyanobacteriota > Cyanophyceae > Chroococcales > Aphanothecaceae > Aphanothece > Aphanothece stagnina. The sequence continues at coordinate 57,252 of NZ_JBKOUC010000017.1, read as the reverse complement.
CATCGGCAGCAGCCAGTGGATCCCGCTGGCCCACCCCAGGAGCAGGACTATGCCAACACCCTGGCGGCCATGCGGGAAGGCCGCCAGTTCATCCATCAGGCGGCGCTCCGCAATGGCGAGATCCGCGGCTGGGCAGACCTGCTCGAGCGGGTGGAGGACACCCCCTCAGTGCTGGGGAGCTGGAGCTACCGCCCGATCGAATGCAAGCTCTCCAGCCATCCCAAGCCGATCTATCTGGTGCAGGCCTGTGCCTACTGCGAACTGCTGGAGCCGCTGCTGGGCCACCGCCCTGAACAGTTCCGTCTGTATCTGGGGGGCAAGCGGTTCCGCAGCTACGCCACCTCCGCCTTCTGGGCCTGGTACGAGCAGCTCAGGCAGCGATACCGCGACTTCCGAAGCAGCTTCGATCCTTCGGTAGAGCCGGAGGACGAGCCTGGGGATCACGGACTGTGGACCTCGTTCATCGACCAGAGGCTGGAGGACAAGAAGGACCTGATCCTGGTCGCCGGGATGCGCCGCACGCAGCGCGCCAAGCTCCGTGGCGCCGGCATACACAGAATCGATGACCTGGCGGCTTTGGAGCCTGGCGTCACGGTCAGCGGTCTGGATCCGGAGATTCTCGAGCGGCTACGTACCCAGGCCGAGATCCAGACCGCGCCAGCCCAGCCCGACGGCCGCCCGCCCTACCGGGTTCGTCCTGCCGATCAGCAGGAGCGGGGCCTTGGCGCCCTGCCCCTGGCGGATGAGGGGGATGTGTGGTTCGACATGGAGGGCTACCCCGATCCGATCACCGGAACCAAGCTCGAATACCTGTTCGGGGTGTGCTTCCGCGAACCGGGAAGCACTGACATTGCCTTCAAGGCCTGGTGGGCCCATGACCTGCCGGAAGAGAAGGCAGCCTTCGAAGGCCTGATCGACTGGATCGCCGCGCGCAGAGAGCGTCATCCAGGCCTGCACGTCTACCACTACGCCAGTTATGAGAAAACCGCGCTCGGTACCCTCGCCGCCCGTCATCAGACCCGCGAACGACTGATCGATCAGTGGCTCACCGAGGGGGTACTGGTGGACCTCTATCCGATCGTGCGCCATGGCCTGCTGCTGGGCGCACCGAGCTACTCCATCAAGAAGGTGGAGCTTCTGTATCAGCCGGCCCGGGAGGGAGCGGTGGAAACGGCTGCGGATTCCGTTGTTCAGTACGCCGAGTGGCTGCGTTCAGGTGAACCACGAAGAGCCGGAGAAGCCCCCGCCGGTAGTCCACGACTGCAGGCGATCGAGGATTACAACCGGGAGGATTGCCTCTCCACCGCCCGGCTGCATGACTTCCTGCTGGAGAAGCGGCGCCTGCTGGGATTGCCGGAGAGGCCGCTCGTGCTGCCAGGCCGGCTCGAGGAAGAGGCCGAGTTCGGTTCGGCCGGTGCTGCAGAGAGCGCGCAGGCCCAGCGCAACCGGGAAGCGATCGAAACCCTGATGCGCACCTCCGAGGTCCTGCTGGAGGAATTACCAGCAGAACGGCGGGACACGCCCCAGCCACCGCCTCCAGGTGTGGATGATCCGGCGGCAGCCGCCACCGAGGCGGCCGAGGCGGCGCAGGGGCCAAGGGAGCTGAGCATTCGCCTGCATCGCCTTCTGGCTCAGTTGCTGCCGTTCCATTTGCGCGAGCGCAAGGTGGAATGGTGGGCGTTCTTTGATCGGCTGGAGCAGAACCCCGACGAACGCTTTGCCGATGCCGAGGTGATTGCCGCTGCCACCCTTGAGTCCATCGAGGAGAAACAGACTGCCCGCGCGACCCACAAGGAGCTCACTTACCGCTTCGACACCGAGCAGCCGCTCAAGCTCAGAAATACAACCGGCAACCTGCTGCGGCTCTACATGCCCGATGAGGAGCTTTCGCTGGCTGCCGAGGTGGACGAGGAGGAGGGAGCGGTTCTGCTGAAGCTCACCGGCAAAGTGGAACGCGAGCGTGCCGAAGCCGGCCGGCCGATCTCCGTTCCGGCGCGAACGGATCTGGTCCTGTTTCCGCCCGACATCAGCCAGCATCTCAGGCCCCATCTGGCCCGTCAGGCCAGGTCCTGGGTGGATGATCGCGAGCACCTGTCGGCGGCGATGCTGCATCTGCTTGAGCGCCGGACGATGCCGGAGCTGGAGCCGATCAACGCACGCACCCGCCAGGCCGCAGACAGCACGGCCTCCGATCTGGCGGCGTTCCTGGCCACGGCCGATGGTGTGGCGTTGGCGTTGCAGGGCCCGCCCGGCACCGGCAAAACCACAGTCACCGCGGAGGTGATTGCACTCCTGGCGGCCCGGGACCAGAGGATTGCCGTGAGCTCCAACAGCCATCCGGCGATCAATCACCTCCTCCGTCGCTGCCAGAAAGCCATGGAGAACAACGGCAGCAAGGCCAGGGTGGTGAAGTGCACCGGCAGCTCCCCTCGGCCCGATGACGAGCAGGCCTTCGAGGGCACAGGTATCTCCTGCGTGCTGCAGAAGGACCTAAGACCGGAGATGGCGGTGGTGGGCGGCACGGTCTACGTGTTCGCCAAGCATGAGGAGGAACCCTTTGATCTGCTGGTGATCGACGAGGCCGGCCAGGTATCCCTCGCCAACCTGCTGGCGATGGCGTCCTGTGCCCGCAACATCCTGGTGGTGGGGGATCAGCAGCAGCTCAGCCAGCCCACCCGCGCTGCTCACCCGGGGGACAGTGGTCTCTCCTGCCTGGACTACGTGATGGAGCATCACGCCGTGGTCCCACCGGACCGGGGCGTGTTCCTGGCCACCAGCTGGCGCATGGCGCCGCCACTGGCGCAGGTGGTGTCCGAGCTCTTCTACGAGGGAGAGCTCACGGCAGCTGCAGCCAACGCAGCCAACCGGGTGGAGTGGAGGGGTCCGGCCCAGGGACTGCTGTTCCTGCCGGTGCCTCACACGGGCAACAGCACCGGTTCCGATGAGGAGGTGGAGCAGGTCGCTGCTCTGGTGGCGGCCCTGCAGGGTCAACCCTTCCGTCGCGCCGGCCGCGATGGCGTCGAACCAGGGGTGCTCGATTGGCGCGAGATCCTGATCACGGCCCCCTACAACGTGCAGGTTTCCCGCCTGAAGCGGCGCCTGGGCCCCGAGGCCCGCATCGGCACGGTGGATAAGTTCCAGGGCCAGGAGGCGGCCGTGGCGATCCATTCGCTCACCTCCTCCGATGCCGAGCAGGCACCGCGAGGGCTGGGCTTCCTGCTTGATCCCCATCGACTGAACGTGGCGATCAGCCGGGGGCAGTGCCTGACGATCGTGGTGGGCAGCCCCACCCTCTCCAGCGGCATCGCCGCCCAGGTCGAAGAGGTGATCCAGCTCAACCGCCTCTGCCGGTTGATGGCTGAGTGCTAAGACCCCAGACAGGCCACTGCAACAGCGGGCTCTTTCTTTTGGCGGCTACCTAGGGTTCTTTTCAGCACGGCCATGCAGCCTTCCGCCGATGGCTCCCAAGGGCAACCTGTTTCGAGGGCTACGGGATCTGGAGGCTGCCGGCTCGGCCGAGAGGCAGGCGGCGCGGCGACTGCGGCAGCAACAGAACACTGGCGAAATCCTCCAGACCTTCCTGGCCTATCGCCTCGCGGATGCCCCCGAGAAGATGGCGCTGGGCATCGCCATCGGCGATCCCCTTCTGCTGCGCCACGAACCGGACAACCCGTGGGACCCGAATGCCGTGAAGGTGTTCTGGCAGGAGCAGTGGATCGGTTACATCCCCAAGGACATGGCGGAGCTGATTGCTGCCGAGGTTCCCGATGTCGCCACCGGCCTGGCGGCGGTGGTCACGGGTCTGTCCACCACCTCCAGGCGGGACGCCTTCCGCTTGCAGATCTCCATTCCGATCGAGAAGGCCAGCCGCCGGCTGAAGGAACTGGGCGTCAACAGTGCTTTCGCCTGGGACTTCGATCGCACCTCAGGCGCGGACAAGATGCGGCTGGTGATCAGCGGCACGGAGACCGCCTTTCGTGAACTGCAGCAGCTGCTCAGCCAGGCCTACGACGTGAGCAAGTGCGGCTACAGCTATTACCCCACCCAGGATGGCCGCCACTATCCCTGGTACCTGAGTCTCACGGACTCCACGGGGCGTGCCCCTGCCGATGAGGCAGCCGTGGAGCAACTGATCCGCTCCCAGTTCGGTCTGCCGAGTGAGACCTCCCGCCAGCGCGAGCGCAAGGAACGACTCGAGGAGCTGGAGCGCAAGCAGGAGGAGATCAGCCAGCGCCTGGCCGCCACCCGCGCCGATGAGGCGCGCCTTCGGCGCGAACTCGAGAACAGCCGGCAGCAGCAGCAGAAACGTACTGAGCAGGCCGAGGACCAGAAGGACCTTGCCAAAGCAGAGGCCGAGAAACTTGCCCAGGCTCTCTCCATTGCCAAGCAGGAGCTCGACCTGGCCATCAAGGAGAACGATGGTCTGACGCTGGAGCGCGAGGAGCTGGAGAATTCCCTGGCACTGAAGCAGGAAGAACTCGACTTCTTCTATGAACTCAGTGATGGGGTTGGTGGAGGCCTGGAGGCCCCATCCGTCCTGACCTCAGCAGCAGCGCAGGAGACGGAAGAAGCACTCACGGATCGATTGCTGGACGTGCTGCAGAAGACCGCTGCCGGTCTCAAGCCCCGCCGCATCCTGGAGTTGGTGGAGGAGCTCTGCCCGGAGAGCTTCGTGGTGCTCGACTCGGCCTGGAAATCAGCTGATGAAGCGGCCGGCTTCGAGCAGGGGGACCGGCTGTTTCAACGGCTCTGGCGACTGGCCACCGGCTATCGAGAAGCCCGTCTGGCCGGCCAGCCCGATGTGGTGGGTATCCAGGTGTTCGGAGCCAATGCCTTTGCGGCCCGCGAATCCGATGGCATCGAGAAGAGCCCCACGGCCAGGCGCGCACGTACCTTCAGCTACCGGGGAGAGGAGGTGGTGATGTGGCAGCACCTGAAGATCGGCGTCAAGGATTCGGTGAATCGCACCCTGCGGGTTCACTTCCTCTGGGATCCTGAGGCGGGAAGGGTCGTGATCGGCCACTGCGGCAAGCATCTGCCCGTGCCGGGACACTGACAGCAAGACTCTCTGATGCGGCTGCTTCACACCTCTGACTGGCACCTGGGCCGGAATTTCCACGGGGGCTCCCTGCTCGAAGACCAGGCGGCTGCCCTGGCCCGGATCGTGGAGCTGGCCAAGGAGGGATCCGTCGATGCGGTGCTCATCGCGGGCGACATCTACGACCGGGCGATTCCCCCGGCCGAAGCGGTGCAGCTGTTCAACGACGCCCTGGCCCAACTGCGAGAGACCGGAGCCGCGGTGGTGGCGATCGCCGGCAACCACGATTCCCATGTGCGGGTGTCGATCTATGACCCCCTGCTGAGCTCGTTCGGGGTGACGATCCGGGGTGACGTGCGTCGGGCCCACGAACCTGTGCTGGTGAGCCCACGGCTTGGAGGTTCACCTGTGGCGGTCTACCCCCTCCCTTATCTGGAGCCAGCGGTGGATGGGCCAGGTCTGGCCAGCTCCGCAGATGAGGAGGCTGCACCAGTGCCGGCCCGCCTGCGCCATGAGGACGTGACCCGCCTGGCACTGGATCGGATCCGCCGGGATCTGCAGGGGCGCCCGGATCACCGTTCGGTGCTGGTGGCCCACACCTTCGTGGCGGGCGGGGAGAGCTCCGAATCGGAACGGGAGCTCACCATCGGCAACGTCGATCGGGTGAGTGTGGAAGCCTTCGCCGGCTTCGACTACGTGGCCCTGGGCCATCTGCATGGCTCCCAGCAACTGGATGGACCACGGGTGGCCTACTCCGGCACCCCCCTGCCCTATTCCTTCTCGGAGCAGCACCACACCAAGTCGGTTCGGATCGTGGAGCTGGATGCCGCTGGCAACGCAGCCGTGGAGATCGTGCCCCTGGGGGTGGGGCGATCGCTGTGCACCATCAAGGGTGGGATCGAGCAACTGCTTACGGATCCGCAGTTCGCCTCGGCCGAGGAGGCTCGGGTGCGGGTGATCCTCACCGACGAGGCGCTGCCCCTGCAGGCCATGGCTCGCCTGCGCGGGCGGTTCCCCCACGTGGCCGAATTGCGACACCGGCCGCCGGATGTGGTCCGCTCCACCGCCAGTGAGCGGAATCAACAGGTGCGGCAGTCCACCTCGCCCTTGGCGTTGGCGACGTCGTTCTTCGCGGATCAGCAGGGGCGAGAAGCCAGCGAAGCGGAGGCTGAACTCCTGCAGGAGGCCCTCGAAGCGGTCAGCAAGGGAGGGGAGCGGTGAAACCCCATCACCTCAGGATCGAGGCCTTCGGGCCCTACGCCGAGCCGGTGGAGATCGGCTTCGATGAGCTCAGCCAGGAAGGCCTGTTCCTGATCCACGGCACCACCGGTGCCGGCAAGACCTTCCTGCTTGATGCCCTCTGCTTCGCGCTCTACGGGGAGGTGTCGGGTGATCGCAGCGTCAAGGCGTTGAAATCGGACCACGCCGAACCCGCGGCGGTGCCACGGGTGAGCCTGGAGTTCTCCTCCGGCGGGGCCCGCTACCTGGTGGAGCGTTCCCCTGCCTACATAGCCCTCAAGACCCGGGGGGAGGGAACCACCGAGAAGGCGCCGCAGGCAGCGCTCTACCGGCTGGTCGGCACCGAGCGGGAAGTGATCGTCAGTCGGACCACCGAAGTCACCCGGGAAGTGGAGGGTCTGGTGGGTCTGAACGCCGGGCAGTTCCGGCAGGTGATCCTGCTGCCCCAGGGCAAGTTCGCCGAGGTGCTGCGGGCCAAGGCCGACGAGCGAGAGGCCCTGCTCAAGACCCTGTTCGACACGGTGGTGTTCGAGCAGGCGGGCTACTGGCTGGAGGACAAGGCCAAGGCTGCCCGCGGCGAGGTGGCCGAGCAGAACAGGGCCCAGGAGGTGCTGCGCAACCAGGCTGCCCATGAGTGGGGCCCCTTTGCCCCAACCCCAGCGGAGGGTGAGGCGGAAGAGGAGGAGGCGCAAGCCGGTGAAGCAGTGCCAACGGATCAGGCGGGCCTGGATCGACTAATCGAGCAGATTGCTGCGGTGGTGGTGGGAACGGACAGTGCTCTGAAGCAGGCCACCGCAACCTGGAAGTCGGCCCAGACTGCGAAGGCCGAGATCGACAAGGTGGCGGACCGCTGGGATCGGCGGAATGTAGCCAAGGCAAAGCTCGAGGCACTGGAAGCCCAGCGGGACACGGTCGAGATGCTGAAGCTGCAGCTGGCCACTGCTGTCAGAGCCGAGGCCCTGCGCACCAGCGTGGATGCAGAACGATCGGCGCGAGCTGCCCTGAACACGCTGCAGGGCAGCATCAAGGTGCAGTTGCAGGCCGCCATCCGTGCCAGGGACGACGCGCAGGCCCTGCCGGTCTCGGTGGTCGTGCTCGACCTGCTGGCCCTACCCAGCCTGGAAGACCTGAACGAGGCGACCAGCGACCTGGCGGCGCGTCGGGCGGAAGTGAGTGGACTGGCGAAGAAGGCTCTTGAGGCGGCCCAAGCGAAGAAGAAGGCTGAAGATGCTGTTGGGCTGGCCAGCAAGGCGGAAGCGGAGCGAACCACCAGCACCACCGCCAAGGAAACGAGGCAGCAGGAGCGGGAAGCGGCCGCCAAAGCATTCACCAAGGCCTGCTCGGCCCGTGACCAACTCGACGGTTTGCAGCGGGCGGCCCAGGAGGCCCGCGAGCGTGCCGGGGCTGTAGACGCCTTGCCTAAAGCCCAGAAAAGAGAGGGCGATGCCGTCGCCGCAAAGACGAGCGCCGATGCGCAGGTGAGCAAGGCGAACGCGGCCTTTGTGGCACTGCGGCAGCGTCAGATCGCCGGCATGGCCGCCCGCCTTGCTGGGGGCCTGGAGGACGGTGCCCCCTGCCCGGTCTGCGGTTCCTTGGAGCATCCCGCGCCAGCCCAGCCCTCGGAGGATGCCGTCAGCGACGACGCGATCACCGCGGCGGAGACCGTTCTGGCCACGGCGACCAACGCTGCCGAGAATGCTGCGGTGGCGGTCGCCGAAGCCCTGGCCGCACGCAAGGCGGTGCTCGAGAAGGCCGGCGATGCCGCCAACGATCCTGAGGCTGCCCGCAAGGCAGCCAGTCAATCCGCCGAAGCACTGGCTGCGGCACAAGCCCTGGCCAAGACGGTCGACACCTTGGAGGCGGCGATCAGCCAGCACGACCAGGACCTGAGGGACCTCGAGGTAGCGATCCAGACGGCGACGACGCAGATTGCCCTGCAGGGCCAGACCGCCGCCGATGAAGCCAAGCGGGCCGAAACCCTGTCAGCGGAAATCGTCAAGGAGCTTGGGGAGGGTGTCGATCCGCAGGCTGTGCTCCAGACCTTCGTGCCCCTTGAAGCGGCCCTGAAGGCACTGGCGGGAAGCTGCCAGGCCAGCACCAGTGCCACAACGCGGCTGGAGCAGGCGTCAGCCCGTCTGGAGAAGGAACTGAGCGGATCGGAGTTTGCCGATGTCAGGGCTGTGGAAGCGGCCCTCAAGGATGAACCTGTCCGTCAGAAGTGGGAGCAGCGGATCGAGGCCTTTGAGAAGGAGGTGACCGGGCAGACCGGCATCCTGGCCTCGCCGGACCTGGCCGACCTGCCCCAGGAGCGACCGGACACCGCTGCTGCTGCAGAGATGGTGGTTTCAGCTGATGCGGCGCGGACGGCGGCCGTGGAGCGCCACACCCAAGCCCGCCGTGGCCAGGGCGAGATTCAACGGCTGGCCGGCGAGCATCGTGAGGGTGAAGTTTCCCTGGTGCAGAAGCGTGAACGCGCCCAGCTGCTGAGTGCTGTGGCCGATCGCTGCCTGGGCAAAGCAGCTCCCTTCATCTCCCTGCAGCGCTGGGTGCTTTCGGCTTACCTGGCGGAGATCTGCCGCTATGCCAACCAGCGGCTGGAGCTGATGACGTCGGGTCGCTATCAGCTACGGCTCACTGATGAGGGCGGCCGCGGTGGCCGCAATGCCGGCCTGGGCCTGCGGGTGCTGGATGCCTACACGGGCGAGGAGCGGGAGGTGAGCAGCCTCTCGGGCGGCGAAACGTTCCAGGCCTCGCTCGCCTTGGCGCTCGGTGTGGCCGACACGGTGCAGGCGCATACCGGCGGGGTGCATCTCGATGCCCTGTTCATCGACGAGGGCTTCGGCACGCTGGATCCCGACAACCTGCAGCTGGCGATGGATGAACTTGACCGCCTTCGGGAAGGGGGGCGAATGATCGGGATCATCAGCCATGTGGGAGCCCTGCGGGAGAGGATCCGCTGCGGCATCGAAGTCCTCGCCAGCGATCAGGGCTCAAGGGTGTGCGTCGGCACCCCGGCCATGCTCTGAGCCTTGGAGCCACCCCGGCAGCGGGGCGTGATGGTGTCACACGGCACAAGGGCTGCGCGAGTCGGTGAGGCCGCTGCGCGGTCACCGACCCTTGCGCTCGCGTGATCTCCTTGCTCCTCGCCGCCGCCGGGATGGGTGGCTGAGGTCACCTCTGCCCGGCGCCTCTCCCGCGGCTGCGGTGGCGGTGCGTATTCGGGCCGCAGGTGGTGGATCAGGGGCGCTGGTTGCGAGGAGTTGCCTCGCGCGGCTGCGCGGCTGTCCGTCAGGCCTGGAGCCTCAGGCCGGTGGTCAAGATGGCCAGCTGGCTGACACTTCATCCAGGCCCATCCGCCTCAGACAGAGCCCCGGAGAAGCCAGTTACCGCAGCGGGTCTGCAGAATCAGAAGTACACGTGTTCTGGTAGAATAAGAGCTGCGCCAAAGGCCCCGAGCCCATCGCCTGCGGCAACATAATCCCCTGATCTCGCCATCATTGCCGCGCTTGCACGAGCGGCATGATGCCCCGATCAGTTGTCATCTACGGCAACTGATTCCATGGCTGTCTGTCATTCTTCCGGGCCCGCAATGGGCCCGTCTCGTTCCATTGTGATCGCTGCCGGTGGCGGTCGTGATCTGGCCTGGCCCCATCAGCGCGTGGCGGCGGAGCTTCTCGCCCGCAGCGGTGGTCGGCTTGTCCATCTGCTGCTCCATGGCGGGGCCCGCGGCGCCGATGCCGCCATCTCCCGTGCTGCCCATCAGCTGGGCTGGCCGGCTCATGCCCTTCCTGCCGAATGGCGGCGCCATGGCCGGGCCGCCGGGCCGATCCGCAACCGGCAGCTGCTCGAGCTGGCGATCACCCAGGCAGAGGCCTGCAGCACTGCTGGTTCTCTGGTCTCCGTGCTGGTGGTGGCCTTCCCCGGTGGCGCCGGCACGGCCTCGCTGGTGCAGCAGGCCCGCCGCATGGCTTCCCGTGCGCCGGTGCCCATCACCGTGGTGGAAGTCAGCCCATCAGCCGGCCGCTGGGCCGATCCGGCTGCGGCCTCTTGCCTTTGAAGCCTTCCCCGCCACTTGGCGCCTCTGTCCCATCCCCCTCTCACCGTCATGCCTGTTCTCACCCCCATCCCCACCGTTCCCGCCGCTCTCGCCACTGCCCCAGCAGCGGCTCCCCAAAAGGCCGCTGGCCCGGCCTGCTCCCTGCAGCGCGCCGGTTCCCTCTGGCAGCTGGGCATCGAGGCCCAGGAGCTCACCACTGCCATCAGCCAACTGGCCGAGCAGCTGGAGTCCGATGACCCCGAGCAGCGCCAGTCAGCCCTCGCTGAGCTGGAGGCCGCCCTGCTGGCCGAGGAAGGCAACAGGCAGGCCCTGGCGGCCAAGGCCGATGCCACCTGCTGGGTGATCGAGCACCTGCGCGGCCAGGCCGCTTACCGCCAGCAGCAGGCCAAACGGCTCACGGAGCTTGCCCGCTCCGATGCCGGCCGGGCCGATGCCCTGGAGGAATCGCTGGTGCTGGTCCTCACCCGCCTGCAGCCGGCGGCCACTCGCTTTTCCTTCCCCAACCACGAGCTCAGCAGCCGCAGATCCCAGGCCGTGGTGATCGACGACGAGCAGGCCCTCGAACCCGAGTGGTTGACGGTGAAAACCACCAGCCAGCCCGATAAGGCCGCCATCAAGGAAGCCCTCAAGGCCGGCCAGCAGATCCCTGGCGTCCAGCTCCTCTCCCGCCGCTCCTGGCGCATCCACTGAGGGGGCAGTGCCCCCTTTCACAGGGGCCTGCTGCAGGGGCGGGCCCAGACACGCCTCCAGTCGACATCTCCACCACGTCAGAACCCATGGATCTCTCCACCTACGGCAGTGCCGGCTCCACCACCACACCCACCAGCCCGCGGCCCAGGGGCCACATCTGGTCCACACGGCTGAGCAGCTGGGTGGTGCCGATCACCCGCAAGCCGGGCCGGCGGCCCTCGCCGGATCACATCCACTGCAGCGAGCCGCCCTGCTGGGTGTTGATCGAGCCGCTGCCGCCTGAAACGTCCGTCCACTGATCCCGGTCCCTTTTCCCACTCACCCCTTCGAAGCCATGACCTGCACCTTCTCCGCCGAGCAGATCGCCTCCCTCTGTGCCCCCCTCGATCGCGCCAAGGTGCGCCAGCGCGAGCAGGGCCGCACCAAGGTCAGCTACCTGGAGGGCTGGCAGGTGATCGCGGAAGCCAATCGGATCTTCGGGTTCGATGGCTGGCAGCGCGAAACCATCGAGGTCCGCTGCGTGAACCAGGCCGAGCGCCCCATCGGTGCCAGGGGCCCAGGCCGGGAGGCCCGGCCCGGCTGGGGGGTCACCTACACCGCCCGGGTCCGCGTCACCGTCGGCGGCACCACCAGTGCAGCCGCGGTGATCCGTGAGGGCAGCGGTGCTGGCCACGGCATCGACGCCGATCTGGGCCAGGCCCATGAGTCCGCCCTCAAGGAGGCCGAAACCGACGCCATGAAGCGGGCACTGATGACCTTCGGGAATCCCTTCGGCCTGGCGCTCTACGACAAGCAGCAGCGGGAGGTGACCCAGGCGACAGGGGAGAGCAGCGCTCTTCTGCCTGTCAGTGCCAGCAACGGCACACGATCGATCCAGCGCAGCCCGTCCCCCGTGGCCCCGACCGCCGTAGCGGAAGCCAGCGACGACCCCGGCCTGACGCCCCTCGACCCCGCCGTCATCCGCCAGGTCCTCTCCACCCTGCGCGGTCTGCCTCGGCCAGTGCTGGAGGTCTTCACCAAGGCATTCCGCAAGCGGTTCCAGGTGCCCCAGGAGGCCACCTCCATCGCCGATCGGATCCTGCAGAAGCGTCACCACGACTGGATCGAGGCCTACCTGGTGCAGCACCAGCAGGTCGCTGCCTGATGGAGGGATCCGCTGGGGCGCAGCCGCTCAGGAGGTCTCCTCGGGGTTGAATCGCGCCGCGCCGGCATCAGCCCAGCAACCGAAGGTGGGCATGGGACGGATGCCAGACAGGGGTGAACATTGCTCGGCGATGTGCTGCTGCACCTCTTCGCTCTGGAGGTGCAGCGGCAACACTTCCAGGCAGCCGCTTCCAGAGGCCAAAGCGAGCTCGTGGCCTGTCATCAGCGGGAGAAGATTCAGGTCCCCGAAGTGCTCAGAGCTGGCGAACGCCAGCAGCTTGTCGCCTTCGGGGTCTTCGAAGTAGGCAACCGTGTAGAAGGTGCCGGAGGGCCCTTTCGCTGTCGTCACCACCTTGTGGAGCAGGGCTCGCGTCGGTTGATCCGTCGCCATCGTTCCGCTCTCCCCTCAGGCGTGATCGACTGCCGTCCCTGGCCGGGACATCCCCATCGATGTCACCTGGTGGGAGCGGTTGAGCGGCGCAGACCCAGTCCCACCCCATGGATGGGAGGTTGTGGAGTCGTGCGGATCGGGCTCCGGAGGCTGCCCGGGATGATTCAGCATGAAGGTGCTCCAAGACCAGTGGAGTAACCCGCAAGGGGAGGCTCAGGGAGGTCAGAGTCCCTGGGCCCTTCTTGCGTGGAAGGGCCGTGCCGTGCGGACTCCAAGGTCTAGCACCGGCTTCTGACCGTTTCACGGGGTCTTGCCACTACCGGTGGAGCCTTGCGCCTGATCGACCGCCAGATTTGGTGGTCAGCCGTAGGATCGCCCCCTGGTGATCCGGCTCCGGGAGTCCCGCGGTTGGGCATCCCGAGAACCGCCGCAGCCTCATTCCAGAGGGATCAAGCAAAGGCATTGCACCGCAACGACTCTCACTGTTCTCAATAAGGGGTCATGTGACAGCCGCAGAAGTGTTAGTGGCTCGGGCTGCCTTTGGTCCGGCCAGGGCCCGGGGCCCGCTCGTCACGGCAGGCGTCTCGTTCGGCCAGTGGGTTGCGGCCATCGAGCGGCCGATGGTCGCGACAGCCGGAAACCGTGCTAGTACAGGCGTACGCATCGAATGGTCCATGGCGGCTCCCCGTCCCTCTCCAGCAGCACTGGCCTCCCGGCTCGAGAGTCCGATCGAGGAGTGGCCCTATCTCGATGAGCAGGTGCTGGTCACCACCCGCAGCCGCAAGGTCTGCATGACCTGCCACTTCTTCCGCCACCACTCCGGGGCGAACTGCATCCCGCTGCTGACTTGCCAGCTGCACCAGGGCCTGATCGCCCACGGCGCGCACCTCACCCACCGCTGCCAGGGCTGGACCGACGACCTGACGCGCCAGCGGGGCTGGTGTCCGGAGGTGGCATGAGCAACCGGCGAACGGTGGTGGGCGTGATGGGTGCGGGGGAGGGGGCCTCAGCGGAGGCCATGCATTTGGCCGAGGAGCTGGGGCAGTGCATCAGCGCCAGGGGGTGGGTGCTGCTCACCGGTGGCCGCCCGGCTGGAGTGATGGCAGCGGCCAGCCGCGGCGCGGCTCGGGTGGAGGGGCACCTGGTGGTGGGGGTGTTGCCCGATGAAGGGAAGGCTGACGACAGGCAAAACACGGCGGACCTGGATCTGGCCCTGTTCACCGGCATGGGCAAGGCCCGCAACGTGATCAACGTGCTCAGCGCCGATGTGGTGGTGGTCTGCGGGGGCGGTGGCCCCGGCACAGCCTCGGAAGCCGCCCATGCGCTCAACGGCGGCAGGCCACTGATCTTGCTGGCGGTGCCGGCTCTGTGGTGGGACTTCTTCTGCTCGCTCGGCGAGGGGGTGGAGAGCGCGAGCGACGTGCAGGAGTGCTGCCGGTTGATCGAGGCACGGCTGGGGACTGTTCTGAGCCGAGCCAAGGCCCCACCCTCGTGATCGGGTTGCCGTACTGACACCATCGCCAAACGGCTCTATCAATGAATCAGAGGCCACGACCAGGGCAGCGCGAGCCGAGACCCTGCAACCGGCCCAAGGGCGCCCGACACGGGGCGCCCTTCTTCATGGCTGACACGCCACCAGCGTCACGCCGCAGCGCTGATCACAACCGGCGCCGCAGCCAGGCCTGTCTCATCAGGGTCGGCGGCTGGCTGGTGCTGGAAATGGCGCTGGGAGGGTTTGAGTTCCAGGCCGACGAGCCGATGCCTCACAACGCTTCGGATCCACGCCTGAAGCCATGCAGACCCCTGGTCACAGCAGCGTTGACCACTCGGGGAGACCACAACCAGTCGAGCGGAATCGCCGCTTCCCAGCCGGCTCTTGCCGCGGGTGTCCTTCAGCCAGCTGGGAACCAACCCCCAGCGGTGCTGGGTGACGCCTGGTTCTGGATCGAGAGGCTGTCCGGCGAATCCAGCCAATCCCTTGTATTATCAACGTATTACAGTGAGGCACAGCGATGCGGACGATCTCCGTACGCCTGGATGACGGCAGCGAAGCCAGGCTTGAGTGCCTGTGCCAGACCCTTGGTCTCAGCCAGACCGAGGTCGTGAAGGCCGGTCTTGAGCTGCTGCAGCGGCAATCCACCAGCCCTGCGGCCCTGGCTGAGCGCCTTGGTCTGATCGGCAGCTTCTCCAGCGGCCCCCCAGGCAGCGCCAGCACCAGCCGGGGACGGGACCATTCGGCCCAACTCCGCCAGAAGCTGGGCCGGCAACACGTGCAGCAACGACTGAGCGAGCCGAAAGGGTGAACAGCCCCGGCTTTCGTGGTGCCACCCTCCTCGATACCGGCCCTCTTGTCGCCTGGTTCGATCGCAGTGACCAGGACCACGAGGCCTGTGCTGCTTTTTTCCTGGAGCACAGCGGTGCTTTCGTGTCCACCTGGCCGGTTCTCACCGAGGTCTGTCATCTGATTCCGGCGGATGTGGCACCGCGCTTTCTCGGGTGGGTCTCACTTGGTGGCCTGAGCGTGGCGGAGCTGAGTGGATCCGCCCTGGAGTTGATGGCCAGCTGGATGCGGCAGTACGGCGATCTGCCGATGGATCTGGCCGATGCCTCGCTGCTCTGGTTGGCCCATGAGCATGGGCTGCGTCGCATTGCGACGCTGGATCGACGCGATTTCGGCGTCTATCGACTGCCCGGCGGTGATGGGCTCGAAAACCTGCTGGAGACGTGAAAAGGGTTGTTCCTCCTTGCTTCCGCCAGCCGCGTTCGTCAACGGCTGCAACCGAACAGGGGCAGTGGCGATCGCGCCATGTAGGCGGCTGAGTGTCGTGCGTGCTGGGCCAAGAACCCCGCCAGCACGAGGCTCAAAGCCCTGGCGTCGAGCCCCGTGGGCCTCAGCGAAACCAGAGCGAGCACTCGCCGCCAAAGAAGTGCTGCAGCTGCCGGCCGCGCAGCTTGGCGATCGGTGCGGGCACCAGGCGGCAGGGGCGCACCGCCTGGCCGGTGGCATCGAGGAACCAGATGCGGGCCAGGGCGCCGGGGTGATCGGCCGGCTCGAGGAACTCGACGCCGATGCAGGCGATGGCGGTCATGGAGGGCGCGCGACGGACACCCGCGCCGCGCCCCGCCAGGGGCATCCTGGCCGTGGTGTCGAGCCGCCCTCCAGCCGCCACGGGCGCAGGACGTCGCGCCCGCGCTGGCCAACTCGAAAGCACTCCTGCTAGTACGGGCGTACTTCTCGCCTGTTGGTCTCGTGTCTGCTCCCCCTGCTCGCTTTCGCGGTTCCCGTCGAGACACGGACCCCACCGGGGAAGAAGCGACTGTCGAGGAGTGGCCCTGTCTCGATGAACAGGTGCTGGTCACCACCCGCAGCCGCAAGGTCTGCATGACCTGCCACTGGTTCAGGCACCACGCTGGGGTGAACTGCATCCCGGTGCTCACCTGCCAACTGCACCAGGGCCTGCTGGCTCAGGGAGAGCACCTCACTCACCGCTGCCAGGGTTGGACCGATGACATGACGCGCCAACGGGGCTGGGCGCCGGAGGTGGGATGAGCAGGGCATGGCCACCAGCAAACGACCTCCGCTTTCGCCCCAGGAGGGCTGGCTCAGCGACGGCCGCCAGGTGCTGCACTTCCGGCCGGTCCGCTACGACCGCTGGAGTCAGAGGCTCGAGGTCGTGAGTGGTGAGCTGTTACCCGGAGAGCTCATCCCGCTGCTCAAGCACCGCCGGGAGTACAGCCGAGAGGAGGCCATCAGGCTCTGGGGTGAGAAACGCAAGGCCGGCTGGGCAGCCTGCGGCCCCCAGTGGTGAGCAAGGCCTTCCTGGTCGAGCTTGCTGCCTTGGAGCCGTGATCGGCTTGCCGTACTGACAAGGCGGGCCAGCGGATCTATTTGTGAATCAGAGGCTTCGACCCGGACGGTGTAGATCCACAACCCGGCAACCGGCCCTAGCCCTTGGCTTCTGCGAAGCAGTAGGGCGCTCGACTCGGGGCGCCCTTTCTATTGGGGCCATCTCCAGCACGCGAAGACACAACAAAGCCCGGCGACGAGGCCACCGGGCTTTGATCATGGTTTGTTGGGCGGAGCTGCTGACGCTGGCACCTGGGGCCAGGGTTCCAGTGGGGCTTCCCGTTGGGTCCGGGGCACCTAGGGCGGTGCGATGGACGGCGACGCTTCACGAAAAGGTGTCACACGCCAGGGAAGCCAGTGATCCGTTGAGAGTGTTGGAGCAGGGGCCGGATCGTCAGCGCACTCCTGGCGGCTGCTCAGGTGGGGTGTCGTCCATGCTCTGGAGCCTCCCGGTTGTTGATGTCGTCACGATCGGACGACCAGGCGGCGAGGGCAATAGGGCTTTATGCCTGAGCGGGAGGAGGCGGCGCTGCAGTGGTGGAGCTGGAGCACCTCGGCAGGATCGACCAGACACGCCCTGCTGTTCTTAGAGTCAGATTCTCTGAGGTGAAAACCATGAAAGTCACCGTTGAGCTTTCTGAAACAGAGATGGCTGAAATCCTGGATCTCACGGGCGAGCGCAAGAAGGGGCCCGCGATCCGCCGCCTGATGGAGGAGGCGTTGCAGCGGCGGCGGCGTGCCCAGATCGCCCAGCGCTTCCTCAGCGGTGAGTGGGGCGTGGAGCTGGAGAACTTCGAGGCCGACCAGGAGCGTGAGCGCCAGCGTGATCAGGAGACCGCCTCGTGACGCTGCTGCTCGACACCAGCCTCTGGATCGACTTCACCCGCGCCCGCAGCCCGGCCCCGCTCAAGCAGTTCATCGCCCCCTACGTGCTGGATCCCGCAGCCCATCTGGCCGAACCGGTGCTCTTTGAGGTGCTCCGCTCTGCCCGGCCGGAGGAGGCTCGCCTGCTGGAGGCCCAGTTCGCCACCCTGCCCTGCCTGCCCACACCACAGGATCTATGGCAGCGCGCGATCGCCCTGGGCCAGGCCTGCCGCCAGGCTGGCCGCACCGTGCTCAGCCTTGATCTCCTGGTGGCTGCCGTGGCGATGCATCACGACGCCATTCTGGTGAGCTTCGGCGCCGACTTCGAAGCCATCGCCTCAGTGAGCGCCCTGCGACTGCAGCGCTTGAATCGCCCCGGCTGATCCCATGCCTTCCACCCCGTAGGGCGTAGAAGAAAACATCCGGAACGGCCAGCCAAAGCCTGGCCTTGAATGGCTGCAGACCCCCCAGTTCTCAGCTGCGGCCGCCCCGCCTGTGAGCACGATGCCCCCCAACAACCAGACCGACGCCTGCATCAGCACAGAGGGCGAGGCCTTGGTGTTCTGGGCGCCAGGTCAGGAGCCTCGGCGGCACAGCAGCCGGGTGCAGATCATCGATGTGTTCTCCCTGCAGGTGGCCACGGGTTACAGCCGCGATCCGCAGGGCCGCCTGCTGCTGGAGGCGCAGACCTCAGTGGCCGCAGGCCGCAGCTGGACGCTGGCCAAGGCCGCTCAGCTGATCCGCAACGACGCTCGCCCCCACCGCTGGGTGGCCCTGCAGATGGACAAGCGCGCCTGGGGCCTGTTCTGGGCCGGCGGCGGACTGCAGCGCTGCCGTGAGCTCCTTGCTGGCCGGTTCAGTGACGCCGAGGCCAGTTCCGCACTCGTGCCGGCCACCCCGGAAGTCCTGCTGCGCCTCATGCTGGATCTGGAGCCCCAGCAGCACGGGGTCCCCAGCAGCTCGTGGCGGCCGGCACCGGCACCACCGGGAATGCCTCCAAGGGCCGCAGTTGGCCCCAACCCCTGGCAGCTTGTGGGCTGGACTTCACTGGCCTGGCTGATCGTGCTGGGAATCACCGTTGCCGGCTTCCTTGCCGTGCTGGAGCGCCAGGATCGCAAGCTGGAACTGCTGCTGCAGCGCACCGCTCCTGCGGAGTCCATCCGCCCTTGATGCGCAGGGCCGTCCTCCCCTGTCTGGTGAGTCTTGGGGCCTTGCTGGCGTGGCCGGCTATGGGGCAAATGCGCACCGCCAAGGCCACCGACACATACGGCCGCAATGTGGCTGAGCTCTGGGCCACGGCCGGGAAGGTTGGCCAGATCCCGTTTTGCGGGGAGGTTGTCCGCGCCTAACCCCGCTACCTATCGAGTTGACAGGTGCTCTGTAGGGCACTGGGACTGATGCACGAATGAGGGGCCTACCGGCACTCACTGCCCCAAGCCAACGGGCCCAGCGGCTTTCATACGGCATGCATAACAGTTTGTGAAGCCCCCAGGGCTTTCATACGGCTTATGAACGCAGGGTGTATGGTTATGAACGTCGTACCGAAGCCTCATCCGTGGCCAAGCGATTCACGATCTCTCTCCCAGATGAGTTCGCAGCGCGAATTGAGCCGATGCTCTCCAAAATCTCACTGTCAGCAGTCATGCAGAAAGCCTTGGAAATTGAATTCTTTCGCTTCACCCAGTCCAGCGAGGATATGATCTTTGCAAAATCACTTCAAGAAGCAACAAGGAACTTCTGGAAAGAGGAAAGGGCCCATTTGGCTTATGCGGCCGAAGTCTTGGTGGACAACTTCCTGCAGGCAGCAGTCCAGGATCATGACTATCGGCTGTTTAAGTTATATGCCTATAGCAAGCGAATGGAAAGGAAAGATCTTCCCAAGGAGGTTAAAGAAGCGGCTGGCGATCAATATGGCGAAGTCGCGGCCGACATTCTTTGCGATTTTCAGAAAATGATCTTTAAGTCGCTCTCTGAGGACAAGCCCATCGTTTCCCCTGAGCGTTTGGCTCAGTTTTGCGAGGACGGACAGGCACCTGATTTTGACGCGTGCTTCGAATGGCTTAGTGAGAATCACCCAGAGATGTGGCCCTTCGTTGATGAAGCTATTGAGAAGAAGCTTGATAAGTACGACGTTCCTAAATGGATACTGGCCTAGCTCTGCGTAGGGGCTGTGCACGAACTGATCTATTTCAGCTGCTTGAGATTCCGCATCTCAGCCAGTCAGAGACAGCACCCCAGGGTGTATTCAAAAGTATTAGGTTCTTAGACATGAAAACTGACCCTCGCATCATTCGCATCGCCTTGGAGTTGGGCTTCCACCCTTGGCGCCGAGCCCGGCACGGCTGGCTCTGGAGGCATCGAAAAGCGGGAGTAGTCGCTTGCCTGATGCGCAAGGAGAACACCGGTAGTGGAAGGGGGCTTCAAAACCAAATCAGAAACCTTCATCGTGCCGCCAGCACAAGAACTACGTGACCAACTCACTCTGAATGATGAACCACACCGAAATCGAACAACGCATCGAAGAGGCATGCCGTAACTATGGCTTCGACAAAAGCTGGCGCCTCTGGTACCACCCACGCGCATGGGCCGAAGAACGTCGCCCCTTGGTCCTGGGGATTCACC
Source organism: Aphanothece stagnina RSMan2012 (assembly GCF_046764815.1). Lineage (NCBI taxonomy): Bacteria > Bacillati > Cyanobacteriota > Cyanophyceae > Chroococcales > Aphanothecaceae > Aphanothece > Aphanothece stagnina. The sequence goes on along the minus strand of NZ_JBKOUC010000017.1, from coordinate 37,361 downwards.
CTGCTGCTGGTGGCAACTGGCGTTTTCATGGCCGCTACAGCCAGGAACGCGGCAGTGCCTTTCTGGTCGAAGACTGGGGAGCGCACTCAAAGGTTCAAGGTCCCATACCCGAGTACTTGCGCATCGCGAGGCTGAGCCTCAACGGTGTGACCTATGCCAACTGGGCGCCGTTCCGCGCCAGTGGCGAGAAGGAGCTTCGTCAGCACCGCTGGAGCGATCTACAGAAGTGGTGCCGAGAACTATGGCGCGAGCTACTCCCTCAGCTGAAGCCGCGCTTGATCCTCTGCGTCGGCGCCATCCCCCGCGAAGGAATGAGGGAGTTGCTGGGCAGCCCCGATATGAGCGGCGGCGAGGACGTCCAAGGCATCAAGGGAGCACACTGCTCCTTTCGCATCGACCGCTACGAGAGGAAGAGACTGAGCGTGGTGTCCGTGCCGCCTCCAAGCCAATGGATTGATCCCTTGAACGATCCGCATGTCACTCCCGTGTTGGAGCGCTACCTGGGCGCGATTGCAGGGGTGGTGGCATGAACGGGCATCCTTCTGAGCAGCTCTGGGCCACGCAGCACCGCCGCCACGACTATCCAGTCGGGATGCTGCCAGTGCCGGAGCCAATCCCTGGCCTGGCATTTTTCCCTGGTGGCTTCGGGCTGGTTGGGGCGCAAGCCGGGTCGCCGCTGCCGCCTTTCCCCTTCGGCGGAATCATGGTCCTAGGCCAGGACTTTCACACTGCGGACTTCTATGCGGACTGCCTGCAACGCGGCGCTGAGCCTGTGAACATGCCAACCTGGCGCGTGCTGCTGGCGCTTTTCGACCAAGCCGGCATCGACCCCAGCTGGGCCTTTTGCACCAACTTCTACATGGGGCTCCGCCATCGCGACCGCGCTACCGGACCCTGCCCTGGCCGCCGCGACATCGATTACGTCGACTGGTGCGCCGGCTTCTTCCTGAAGCAGTTGGACGCTCAGCGGCCACGCGTGGTGTTGGTTCTCGGTAAGGAGACGTTGCCCCACTTGGCACGGCTATCACCAGAGCTGCGCGACCTGCTTGATTGCACCACCTTTCAATCCATCGCCAGTTCGATAGGGGGGCCAGTTCGGCGTGGTGTCACATTCGATGGGCTGGCTGCGTTCGGTACCAACTTGGTGGTTCTTACGCACCCAAGCCTCCGCCCGGTCAACATCCGGCGGAGGTCTTACCAGGGGCTCTTGGGACACGAAGCAGAGCTGCGGATGCTTGCGGATTTGCCCAGCTGGCGTACGTGGTGAGAAATCACACCTAGCCTCCTTTCATGCGTCTGCCAGCTGGATCGCAATGACGCAGATCCCAAGCCTGGGTCTGCTGGAGGCCGTGGATCTCAGGCAGGCATGGGCCCATGAGGCCCTGAGCTTCACCCCCTGGCTGGCGGAGAACTTGAGCCGCCTATCGGCCGCCCTGGGGATCCCGCTGGAGCTGGAGGGCCAGGAGGTGAGCGTGGGCTCCTTCTCCGCGGACCTGCTGGCCCGCAACCCCCTGGACGGCTCATTGGTGCTGATCGAGAACCAGCTAGAGCAGACTGACCACAACCACCTGGGCCAGATCCTCACCTACCTGGCGGGCCTGGAGGCCCAGGTCATTGTCTGGATCGCCAGCGACTTCCGCGATCCCCACCTCTCAGCCATCCATTGGCTGAACGATCACACCATCGATCCGTTCGCGTTCTTCGCGGTGCAGGTCAAGGCGGTGCGGATCGGTGATTCACCGGTTGCTCCCCTGTTCGAAGTGGTGGCCAAGCCCAACGGCTGGGACCGGCAGCTCCAGCAGCAGGTGGCCTCCAAGACGGGGGAGCTCTCAAGCCTCGGCCAGTTCCGCCTGGCCTTCTGGAGCAAGCTGCTGGAGCTCCACCCCGAACAGGCCCAGTGGGGTTCCGCGAATGCGGCCAGCTCCCGTTGGCATCCGCTCAAGAACAGCAGCCTGGTGGTGGTGACCTACATCTCGGTGGACTGCTGCGGCATCTTCGTGCGCGGCAGGCGTGGGCAATCCCTGGAGGAGTCCAGGGACTTGCTGTTGGAGCATCAGCAGGAGCTCGAGCAGCGCTTGGCCGTACCGATCAGCGACGGCGAGGGCTACGGACTTTCGCAATCCCTGGAGGCCGATGCCCGTGACCCCTCCACCTGGCCCAAGCTGGCGGCCTGGCTTGTCGAGCACCTGCAGGCCTATCTCGAGGCGCTGGAAGCCACCGTGGTCGATACCGAAAGGAGACAGCGATGAGCGCCGCCGTTCTCGCCCCAGGGGCCCGGATCGAATGCCGCAGCGCCGAATGGCTGGTGCGCAGCTTGGGCCGCAGCTCCGATGGCCAGCAGGTGGTGGATGTGGTGGGGGTGTCGGCCTTCCTGGGGGAGAAGGAGGCCCGCTTCATCGTGGAGGTGGAGCAGGCGGCCGGCAGCTTCAAGGTGCTGCAGCCGGAAGCCACTGAGCTGGTGGCGGATCCCTCGCCCCAGTACCGCGACAGCCTCCTGTTCCTCGAGGCCCATCTGCGCCGCACGGTGCCCACGGATGGCTCCCTGGTGGTGGGCCATCTGGCGGCGATGGACGTGATGGACTTTCAGCTGCAGCCGGCCGCCAAAGCTCTGGCGATGCCGCGCCAGCGGCTGCTGATCGCCGATGCGGTGGGCCTGGGCAAGACCCTGGAGTGCGGCATCCTCTGCAGCGAGTTGATCCGCCGGGGGCGGGGCAAGCGGATCCTGGTGGTCACCACCAAGAGCATGCTGGTGCAGTTCCAGAAGGAGTTCTGGACCCGCTTCTCGATCCCGCTGGTGCGGTTGGATTCCGAGGCCATTCAGAAGGTGCGCGCCAAGGTTTCCAGCAGCCAGAACGTCTTTCACTACTACGACAAAACCATCGTTTCGATCGACACCCTCAAGAACGATCGGGAGTATCGCTGCTATCTGGAAAATGCAAGCTGGGACATCATCGTGATCGATGAGTGCCAGAACGTGGCCGAACGGGCGAAGGGTGCCCAGAAGAGCCAGCGGGCACGCCTCGCTAACCGCCTGGCCACCCGATCCGACACGCTGATCCTGCTCTCGGCCACCCCCCACGACGGCAAGGCTGAAAGCTTCGCCAGCTTGATGAACATGCTCGATGCGACGGCGATCGCCAACCCGAGCCACTACACCAAGGAGGACATCAAGGATCTCTACGTACGGCGCTTCCGCAAGGATGTGATCGCCGACCTGCGCAAGACCGTCAAGGAGCGGGAGAGCAGGGATGTGGAGTGCCAGGCCAGTGAGAGAGAAGAGCGGGTGTTTGCCCTGCTGGCTGATCTCAAGCTCCCCGACACCGATGCCAAAGCCAAGGCGGGCCAGCTCTTCCGCACCACCCTGGCCAAGAGCATGCTCTCCAGCCCGATGGCGGCGCTGGAAACCGTGCGCAACCGCCTCAAAAGGCTGCGGGCTGGAGCAACACCAGCCCCGGCCGACATCGCCGCCCTGGAGCGCCTGGAACCCCTGTTGGAAGCAATCGGCGCCGAAGACTTCTCCAAGTACCAGCGCCTGCTACAGCTGATCCGTTCTGACTGGAACTGGACGGGCAAGGACCCGAAGGACCGGCTCGTGATCTTCACCGGTCGACGCGAAAGCCAGCGCTTCCTGGTGGAACACCTGGCCCTGGATCTGAACCTGCCGAAAGGCGCCGTGGTGCCGCTGGATGGCGCCATGCCCGACGTGGAGCAGACGAAGGTGGTGGAGCAGTTCGCCCAGGAGAAGGAGGCGTTGCGCATCCTGGTGGCTACCGAAGTGGCCTCGGAAGGCCTGAACCTGCACTACCTGAGTCATCGGCTCGTGCACTTCGACATTCCCTGGTCGCTGATGACGCTGCAGCAGCGCAATGGCCGCATCGATCGCTATGGCCAGCCGCAGCAACCCCAGATCCGCTACCTGCTCACGGCCTCCCGCAGCGAGGGCATGGGCGACACCGAGAAAATCCTGCGGGTGCTGATCAGGAAAGACGCGCAGGCCCAGCAGAACATCGGCGATCCCTCGGTGTTCCTGCGGGTGTTCGATCCGGCAGCGGAAGAAACCGAGATCGAGAAGGCGGTGGAAGCCGGCGACGCCTCCGGGCTGGAGGCGCGGATGGAGGCCAATGCGGCTCCCTATCTGGAGGCTTCCGCCGGTGATGGCCTGTTCGATGAGCTGTTTGGCGGCAGTGAGGGGGGGGACACCTCCGCTGGTGATGTCATGGCCGATGAGCCGGCCCCTGGGGTCCAGCGGAGTCAGGCCTTCAGCCTGTTTCCAAACCTCTGGAGCTATGTGGAGCGCTCGCTGGAGGCGGTGAGCGAGCAGATGGAGCGTCGGGGCGAGAAGCTCGACCTCAAGCCCTACCCGGCAGAAGAGCGCCTTGAGCTCAGCCCCCCGAAGGATCTGCAGCGCCGCTACGACCGCTACCCCCGCGAGCTGCAGCCTCCCCGCGGCCAGCGCCTGGCGCTCAGCACCGATCCGGAGGCGCTGCAGCGCGCCCTGGAGCAGGCACGCCGGCAGGACAGCGCCCGGCCGGAACTGGAATACCTCTGGGATCTGCACCCACTGGTCGACTGGCTGGGCGACCGCGGCCTGATCGCCTTTGCCCGCCACCAGGCGCCGGTGCTGCAACTAAGCGAAGAGCTCGATCCGGGGGAGGTGGTGATGGTGCTGCAGGGCACGATCCCCAACCAGCGCGGTGTGCCGGTGGTGCAGGAGTGGGTGGCGGTGCGCTTTACAGGCAGCGGCCTACGGGTGGCGGCGGTGGAGCCATTTGCAGCGGTGGCCGAGCGTCTGCAGCTGGGTCGCCACAGCTACGCCAACCCAGGAGCACCCATCGCCGACTCCCTCAAGCAGCAACGCAAGGTGGCCGTGGATGCGGCTCACCAGTACCTGCTGGAGTGCCGCGAGCGCTGGAAAGAGCGCATGCAGCCGGAGCTGGAGAGTCAACGGGAGCGCCTGCGGCGCTTGCGGGGCCGGCAGATCGAGCAGCTGGAGCTGGCCTACGCCGCCGACCAGCGCCCCCGGCAGATCAAGGACAAGAAGCGCACCGCTGATCAGAAGGCCATCGAGGAGCGCTTCAAGGATCACGAGCGCTTCGTGGAGGAAGTGATGACGATCGAGCCGGCGCCTTACCTGAAGCTGGTGGCCGTGCTGCACCGGGAGGCCTGAGCCATGGCGCTACCCGGCATCTGCAACGCCAACGAGTTCTATTCGGCTCACTATCTGGAGAGCGTGCTCACGGGCGACATCAAGAAGGTGCGAGAGCGCTGGGCGGAGGAGGCCAAAGCCGAGCGGGAGGCTGACCCCACGGCGGAGATCAGCACCCCCGAGCAGCGCTTCAAGGCCTTGCGTAAGCCCTGGCAGAAGCTGCGGGAAGCGGAAGAGGGGATCACGCGTGACCCCGCCGAGCGGCTGCGGCTGCAGCGGGAGCTGTTCTTCCAGCCGCTGCTGGAGGTCCTCGGCTATCCCTGGGCCCCCAAAGCCGAGCCGGTGTTGGTCGGCGGCGAGGCTTACCAGGTGCCGTTGCTGGCGGAAGTGAGCAACGCCAAGGGCGAACCCTGGCTGTGGGTGGTGGAGTGCTTCAACCCCAGTGATGAGCCCTCCGATCCACTGGAGCTCACGATCGCGGCCACATGGGCATGCCAGATCGCCGATCCCTCTCTGGGCAAGGTTCTAGAGGGCGAAACCTGGGAGGAGCTGATCAGCGAGCGGGTATTCGGCCAGGAAATCCCGCCCCGCTGGGTGCTGGCGGTGAGCCGCGACCAGCTGCTGCTGATCGATCGGCAGAAGTGGGCGGCCTCACGGCTGTTGCGCTTCGAGCTGGGCACGTTGTTGGGAGACAACAACCCCGATGCTCTGCTGGCCGCGGCCACGCTGCTGCACCGGGAGCACACCTGCCCAAGCGGGGGCGGCACACCACTGCTCGATGAACTGGATGAGAACAGCCACAAGCACGCCTATGAGGTGAGCGGCGATCTGAAGTACGCCCTGCGCAGATCGATCGAGCTGCTCGGCAACGAGGCGATCCACTGGCGTCGCAGCCGCAATGAGGGCGTGTTCAAGGGCAAGACCGAGGCCGACCAGCTCACGCTCGAATGCCTGCGGTACATGTACCGGCTGCTGTTCCTCTTCTACATCGAGAGCCGGCCCGATCTGGGCTATGCGCCGATGGGCAGCGACGTGTATCGCCTCGGCTACAGCCTCGAGAGCCTGCGGGACATGGACTCTGCCGAGCTGGGCAGTGAGGAAGACAAGGAGAGCACCTACATCAGCGATTCGCTGAATCGGCTGTTCCAGATGATCTGGGAGGGCTACCCCAAACGCGACGACGAAACGGCCCAACTGCCGCTGGCGGATGCCGACGATCCCTTCCACGACAGCTTCCGGCTGACGCCGCTGAAGGCCCATCTGTTCGACCCAGTGCGCGTGCCCACCTTGAGCCGGGTGCGCTTCCGCAACGTGGTGCTGCGGGAGGTGATCGAGCTGATGTCGCTTACCAGGGAGGGCAAGGGCAAGCGGCGCGGCCGGGTGAGCTACTCGCAGCTGGGCATCAACCAGCTAGGTGCGGTGTATGAGGCCCTGCTCAGCTTCCGGGGGTTCTTCGCGGAAGAAGACCTCTACGAGGTTCAGCCCGCCCCGAAAAAGGGCAAAGCCGCCGCCAGCGAGGACGAAGGCGAGTTCGGTGATGACGACGAGGGGGACGACGACACCACCAAGGCCAGCGGCCAGGCGCACGACGAGCTGGAGGTTGGCCACTTCGTGACAGCCGAGCAGCTCAAGGCCTACAAGGCCGAAGAGATCGTGCCCGATCCGAGCACCGGCAAACCGAGGTGCTACCCCAAGGGCAGCTTCATCTACCGCCTGGCCGGGCGCGACCGGGAGAAGAGCGCCAGCTACTACACGCCCGAATCGCTCACCCAGTGCCTGGTGAAGTACGCCCTCAAGGAGCTGCTGCCGGGCAAAACGGCGGCCGACATCCTGCAGCTGAAGGTGTGCGAGCCCGCCATGGGCTCGGCAGCGTTCCTGAACGAGGTGGTGAACCAGCTGGCCCAGGCCTACCTGGAGCGACGCCAACAGGAAACCGGCAAGAGCATCCCCCACGAGCAGTTCGCCACCGAGCTGCAGAAGGTGAAGATGCGCCTGGCCGATCAGAACGTGTTCGGCGTTGACCTCAACCCGGTGGCGGTGGAGCTGGCCGAGGTGAGCCTCTGGCTCAACAGCATCTTCACGCCAGAGAAGGGCCGGGCGTTTGTGCCCTGGTTCAGCCAGCAGCTGGTGTGCGGCAACTCCCTGATCGGCGCCCGGCGCCAGATCTACAGGCTGAGTCAGCTGCCCACCAGCACAGCCCGGAGCGCCAAACCCCGCAAGCTCTGGCACGAACACGCCCCAGAAGAGCTGGCCTGGGATACGGAGCTGCCGAAAGACGCCATCTTCCACTTCCTGCTGCCGGATCCGGGCATGGCGGCCTACAGCGACAAGGTGATCAAGGAGCTGGAGCCTGAGGCGATCCAGCGCTGCACGCGCTGGAACAAGGCGTTTGTGGGGGAACCCTTCACGGAAGCCCAGATCGCCCACCTGCTCCGGCTGAGCCAACTGGTGGACGCGCTCTGGAAAGACTGGGCCGAGCAGCAAACGCAACTGCGCCAGCGCACCACTGATCCACTTCCGGTGTGGGAAGACCCCACGGGAATCACGGAAGGCGATTGGACGCCGCTGAAGCTCAAAGACCGCATCCAGGAGCAGGAAGTGCTGGGCAGGGATGTGGCCAACACCAATGCCCGATTGCGCCTGAAGTGGGCGATGGATTACTGGTGTGCCCTGTGGTTCTGGCCGATCCGCCAGGCCGGCTCATTACCCAGCCGTGATACCTGGCTGCTCGAGCTGAGCATGATCCTGGGCGATCTTGAGCAGGGGGTGGCTCCCGAACTCGGCCAGGGGAGCCTGTTTGCCGACACCCAACCCAAGCAACTGGCGGTGGACTTTTCCGATCGCCACGGCTTCGTGGATGTCGAGAGGCTCAAGGCTGAGTTTGCGCGGCTGCGCCAGGTAGAAGCGGTAGCTCACCGCATCCGGCCGCTGCACTGGGATCTGGAGTTCGCCGATCTGCTGAAAGGTGGCGGGTTCGATCTGATCGTGGGCAATCCGCCATGGCTGAAGGTGGAGTGGGAGGAAAAGGGCGTGATCGGCGACGCCGACCCGATGGTGCTGATCCGCAAGGTGAGCGCGAGTGAGCTGGCGAAGCGCCGGGTGGATGCGTTTGACCAGCATCCAGAGCTGCGGGCGGCCTATTTGGAGGAGTTTGAGGGGCAGAACGGCAGCCAGGCATTTCTGAACGCGGTGGCGATCTATCCACTGCTGAAGGGGAGTCAGACGAATCTGTTTAAGTGCTTCTTGCCTCAAGCGTGGCGGGTGGCTTCAGGTCAGGGGGTGCAGGGATTTCTGCATCCTGAGGGCGTGTATGACGACCCGAAGGGCGGAGCATTGCGCGAAGTGCTCTACGGGCGTCTTCGCAATCACTTCCAGTTTCAGAATCAGCTGATGCTTTTCCCGATTGGTCACCGGGTGAAATACAGTCTCAACATTTACGGACCATGCCGACAGGCTAGCTTTATTCATTTAGCTAATCTCTTTCACGTGAAAAGCGTCGATGCCTGCTTTGTCCACGACGGCAATGGAGCGATCGGCGGCATTAAAACCGAAGACAATAAATGGGATATGAGTGGACATCGCCAGCGCCTGATCCCTGTCGGCGAGCAAAGCCTCGCTCTTTTCGCCCAGCTTTATGACGAACCCGGAACGCCCTCCTTGCAAGCTCGGTTGCCGGCTCTTCATTCTCAACAACTCTATAGTGTGCTCGAAAAGCTCTCGTCGGCCCCGAATAGAATTCTAGACATCAGGAATGAGGTATTTGCTACGCAGATGTGGGACGAGACGAATTCGGTGAAGGTCGACGGGATAATTCGACGCGACACCAGCTTTCCTCCCAGCATCGACGAATTAATCCTGTCAGGACCGCACTTTTATGTGGCGAACCCGTTATACAAGACCCCACGCAGAGTCTGCACAGAAAAGGGACATTACGACCGCATTGACGCTCTCCATGCCCCTGACGACTATTCCCCTAGGACAAACTACAGGCCTGCAATTGACAAAGCACAATATTCCGCGCGAATCCCGAAGGTGTCGTGGAGTGCAAAGCCTCCTGCGACAGACTTCTACCGAGTCGTAAGCCGCAAGATGCTGAGTCAATCTGGAGAAAGAACTCTGATCTCGGCGATCTATCCACCAGATCTATCCCATATTAACGGTTGCTATTCTCACGCATTCAGGAACTCTAAAACGGCAGCATCGGTTGCTTCTCTTTTCTCGTCGATTGTGCTCGACTTTTTTGTTAAGACGACTGGCAAAGCGAATTTTCGGGATGACACAGCCGATCAGCTTCCTTTTACTCATTTGCCCCCATCTGCGGTTGCGCGAATAATTGCGCTGAATTGCCTCACCACTCACTACGCCGATCTCTGGAGCGAGTGCTGGGGCGACTCCTTCCAACAGCAACGCTGGGCCAAAGACGATCCCCGCCTCCCCAACAGCTTCTTCAGCAAACTAACCCCCGCCTGGCAGCGCGATTGCGCCCTACGTACCGACTATTCCCGCCGCCAGGCCCTGGTGGAGATCGATGTGCTGGTGGCCCAGGCCCTCGGCCTCACGCTCGATGAACTGATCACTATCTACCGCGTCCAGTTCCCGGTGATGCAGCAATACGAACGCGACACCTGGTACGACCGCACCGGGCGCATCGTGTTTACCGCCAGCAAGGGGCTCACCGGCGTTGGCTTCCCGCGCAAGGGGACAGGACGTGGCGCCAACAAGACCACCGGATGGGAGGACATCCAGGACATGACATCTGGCACGGTCAGCCGCACGATCGTTGATGACACGCTGCCTGGCGGGCCGATCGAGCGCACGATCACGTACGAAGCCCCCTTTGATCGCTGTGATCGGGTGGAGGACTACAAAACCGCCTGGGCCTTCTTTGAAAAGGAGGGCGAGCCAGCATGACCATCTACGAAGACACCAACTCCAAGCCCCTGCTCGATCTGCTGGATCGCATCCACACCGGCGACATGGTGTTGCCCGACTTCCAGCGCGATTTCGTCTGGGAGCCCAGTGCCACCCAGGCCTTGATCGTTTCGATCGCCAACAACTACCCCGCCGGCAGCATTCTGCGCGTACGCGACCGCCAGCGGGCCTTTTCCAGTCGTGAATTTGAGGGTGCTCCTGCTCCCATCAACGAACACACCTTTCTGGTGCTCGATGGTCAGCAGCGACTCACCTCCCTCTACCAAGCCTTTTACGGGGTCGGCGACCACCGCTACTACCTCGATATCCGCATGCTGATTGATGGTGCCGACTTCGAGGACGCCATCGACTACCTGCGCCACAGCAAAAGTGCCGTGACACGGCGAGCGGCCTTCGAGCGGCAGGCAGAGCAATTGCTACTTCCGCTCTCGGTGCTCCACAAGGGCAGCACAGGCTTCTCCAAGTGGGCCTCCCAGGTGGCCCGCACGCGCCAGGGGGCAGAGCGCGATCAACTGGAAGATCAACTCCATGAATTAGAATAGCAGTGGATCAACCGCATTGATCAATACGTCTTCCCTGTTGTCACCCTCTCGGCAGACACCGAACCCGCTGCGCTCTGCACCATCTTTGAAACGCTGAACCGCACCGCGGCGTGAAGCTCAGCGTGTTTGAGCTGCTCACCGCCCGCTTCTGGAGTCACGACCTCAAACTCCGCGAACTCTGGGAGCAGGCCCGCAGCGATCATCCGCTGATCGCGCTGTTTGATGTCGATCCCTACTACGTGCTGATGGCCATCGCCCTGGCCAGCGGCAAAACCCCCAGCTGCAAACGCGGCGATGTGCTCAACCTCACCGCCGAGCAGGTCACCACCTGGTGGCAGCCCGTGATTGATGGCCTGGCCCTCTCGCTCACGATCCTCCACGACGACTGCTGGGTGCTGCAGCCCAAGTGGCTTCCCTTCAACACCATGCTCTCGCCGATGGCTGCTGCTCTCGCCCGCGCCGGTGCCAGCAAGGGTGTGGCCATGGGAGCCCAGCGCGAACAGATCAAACGCTGGTTCTGGTGCTCGGCCTTCAGTCAGGCCTACGAAAAGTCGCCCAACACCCAAAGCGGTCGGGATGTCGGCGAACTCATCCCCTGGCTCAGCGATCCAGCGGCACCCGCACCCGAGAACGTGCGCCAGTTCCGCTTCAACCCCGAGCTGCTGCGCGATGTCACCCCCCGCCAGCGCTCCCTCTACCGGGCCACGATCTGCCTGGCCCTTGCCAGCGGTGATCGACCGCTCGACTTCCACAGCCGCGCCGTGCTCAACGATCAGCTGCTCACCACCAGCGGCATCGATGACCACCACATCTTCCCCGCCAAGTTCCTGGAAGACCGCGGCTACGACAGCCGCCAGCGCGACTGCGTGCTCAACCGCTGCCTGATCGACAGCGCCACCAACCAGCGCATCAGCTGCAGCGCCCCCTCCGCCTACATGGCCGAACTGCGTGACGAACCCGGCTTCCCCATGCAGGCCGTGCTCAGTAGTCACCTGATCCCCTGCGAGCCTGAATCAGGTTTGTGGACGGACGACTTCGACTCTTTTCTGGCTCAGCGGCAAGAGCTGATTGCCAGCGCTATCTCCAAAGCCACAACTGGCGTTGTTGCTGAGCTCGCCATCTAAATGATGCCATCAGTACCGCGTTTCGCCACACCACGTCGTGCTTTGCTGGCCAGATGGATCGCTTTCTCGCCGATAGCTAAGGACAGCTCAAGGGGCCCTATGTGTCGATAGCTCTGCCGTTCCACCAGGGCTCAGCAATGCGGTCCAGCACCCAACGCTCGGTGAGCTCCGGATGGCTCTTGAGCGAGAGCTTTGTGATCGATTCGTACTTCAGTGCTTCAGCTGCTCTACCAGCACCGCGAACTGCCCTTAGTACTCCTCCTGGCTCAGCTCCCCAGCCGCAAACCGCTGGGTCAACCGCTCCATCCCGTCCAGGATCATCGCATTGGTCTTGTCCTCCACCGAAGCTTCGAGCTCCACTGCCTGGGGATCCGCTGCTTCCGCTGGCTTCTCCTTGTTGAACAGTTTGCCGGCCCAACCAACGGCCTCCCCCACCTTGGCCCCGGCCCGAGTGGCCACATCGTCAACGGCGAACAATGCCTGATCGAGCTTGCCATCCTCTCTACGGAAGCGCTTGGCTAGAGCGAGTAGCTGCTCAAGCAGCTTTTCATGAACTTGGCGAACCAGGTGCCGTCCTGGATGGCCTGGAAACCGAACGACTTGGCCGTCTCTTTCAGGTCGGAAACTTCCGCCAGGATCCCAGCCTTGATCGCTTCCGGGTCGTAGCCGCCACCATCTGCAGTTGGGTTCGCGTTGGCCACGGCGGCGGGGTAAGTTCCGCGATCATCTTCTTCCTTTCCAGCTCACTTGGCTGCTTTCCTGATTGACTTGACTTAGCCGCACATGGACTAAGCTGATCCCATTGCGGGTCCTGGCCATGCAAGTGAACCTCCACGACGCCAAGACCCACCTCTCTCGCTACGTGGCCCAGGCCCTTGAGGGGGAGGAGGTGGTGATCGCCAAGGCCGGCCGGCCGCTGGTGCGGCTGGTGCCAGTGCAAGACCCCTCAGAGGTTCGCCGCGGCGGGTTCCTCCAGGGTGCTGCCGTGGCCAGTGCCGATCTCAAGGCCGACTTCGCCAGCGAGATCGACGCACTGTTTGGCTGATCCGGCAGACTTGACCCCGACCGAACCCCAGCCCCTGCTCTTCGACACCCAGCTGCTGCTCTGGTGGGCCATCGAACCGAAGCGGCTGCCTGCTGCTGTGGCCAGCCTTTTGGCAGATCCGGCCCAGCCGGTGGTGCTCAGCGTGGTGAGCCTGTGGGAGGTGGCCATCAAGTCGTCGCTCGGGCGAGCCGATTTCCAGGTGGAGGCTTCCGCCTTGCGCCTGGGTTTGCTTGGTCAGGGATTCCGCGAGCTGCCTGTGCGCGCCGAACACGCGCTGGCCGTGCAGCACCTCCCCTGGATCCACCGCGACCCGTTCGACCGCCTGCTGGTGGTGCAGGCCCAGGTGGAAGGCCTTCGCTTGCTCAGCTCCGATCGCACCCTGGTGCCCTACGGAGTCCATGTTGAGGCCGTGGGCTGATCCTCAGACCTTCGCCCTGCTGGGGCACCTGAACCGGATCAAGGTGGAGCTGTGTGGCCGTCGGCCGCACAGACGAGCGGCCGGATCTGGTGGCCACGCCATGAACGCCGCCGAGGTGGCGGCCTGATGCTCCCCTTTGTTGTAGGAAACGAGTTGGAGCAAGGGGGGCTGCTGATATCTGAGGATCCTCGGCGCAGCAGCTTTCCGCAAGCCGCCCATTTCCCAGGTTGCTGTTGCCGGGGAGTCTTCACCACTCGTCTGCATGCCAAACAAGAGTTCTGACATCCTCGTTATCGACACCGAAGGCGCTCCCATCCTGCGGGAGGTGGCCGTGGTTGACGGCCATGGCGAACTGCTGCTGGAGGCGCAGACCTCCGGCCACGGCGATAGCTACCACAGCAGCGATCTGACCCGGCCGTTGCCGGATCTGCTCAGGGAGCTTCGGTCGTCTTTGCGAGGCCGCCGGTTGGTGGCCCACAACGCCAGCCACGACAGCGCCGTGCTTAGCGCCAGTTTCGAGGTCTGCGGGCTCACACCACCGGTGCTCGACTGGCACTGCACCGTCTCCATGGCCCAGGAACTGCACCCAGGCCTCGACAGCTACGCCCTCGGCGCCCTCTGCGATCAACTCGGCGTGAGCAGCGAGCCCTTCAGCCCGGACGCCGCCCACCAGGCCGCCTACGACGCCCGCTTCACCTACCTCCTCTATCGCCACCTGCAGCGCGATCAGCTGTCCCGCCGTCTGGCGGCACAAGCCAACCCCTTCAGCAGCTCGCGGGTCGATACCCCTTTCCAGTCCTTCTCCGACGACCGGCTCGTTAATCAAGCCCCGTTTCAGCGGCTCGCCGCCGTGCTCCAGAGCGTGGCCGCTGACGCCAACCGCCAGTCGCAGGGTGCGGTGTTGATCGGTGAACCTGGCGCCGGCAAAACCCACCTGGTGATGCGCCTGGCCCAGGAGGTATTGCAGAGCAACCGCCTGCTGTTCATTCGCCAGCCCACCCAGGCCACCAGCGTTCTCTTTCACATCTATTCCCGCACCCTTGAATCGCTGGTGGAGCTGGTGGGCGATGGCCCCCACAGCCAATTGGACCTGCTGCTGATCCGATCGATCAGGGGCATCTTCGCCGAGGCTGGCACCAGCACCGAGCGCGACCGCGAGATCCTCGCGGCCCTGGAAGCTGAAGACCTTGGCCGGCTTGGGCAGGAAGGGAGTGACGCCCGCCGCCAGCGCTGGGAACGGATCGAAGTGGTCCTGCTGCGCTGGTGGGCCGATCACCACGGCGCCGCGGGCTACGGACGTCAGATCCTCCAGGGTCTGCTGCGCTTCTGCCGCTACAGCGAACCCCGCCGCCGCGAGAGCTGCCGCCGCTGGCTGGCCACCGGTGAGCACGAGCCGGTGGATCGAGAACTGGAAGGCCTCAGCCCCTGGAACGAGGAGCAGCTGCGGGAGGAGTTCTCCCTGCAGGCCCTGCGTGTGATCGGCCTGCTCTGCTGCCTTGATCAGCCCCTGATTCTCGTCTTCGACCAGCTGGAGGGTCTTTGGCTGGAGGGCAACCGAGCCGTGCTGCTCCGCTTCGGCGAGGTGATCAAGGAGTTGTTCACCCATGTCCCCCACGCCCTGGTGCTGGTCACCCTGTTTCCCGACCGGTGGCAGCAGTTCCAGAACGACTTTGACGGCAGCATCACCGGCCGGGTGGCCCAGCACGTGATCCAGCTGGAGCAACCCAGGCCCGATCAGATCGAGGAGATTCTCGATCTGCGTCTTCAGCCGCTCGGAGCCAGCGCCCGGGAACTCTTCTCCAGTGAGGAGATCACCGCCATCGCCCGCCAGCCCTCCATCCGCAGCTGCATCAACCGGGCAGGCGCCGTTTTCGAACATCGCGTGCGGGGGGTGCCGCTGCCCCCGCCGCCGGCAGCGGCTGCAGTGGCTTCCCATGCCGCCGATGGCCTGGGTCTGAACCGGCGCCTGCTGCTGCTGGAGCAGCAACTGGGACAGATCTTGCAGCGCCTCGATCGCTTGGAAGGCAGGGCGCCCGTTTCCGCATCCACCATCACCCCGGCCATGCCCCAGGCCATGGAGACGGGTCACCCTCCCGACGCCGAGGGGATCCTTCCTGCGGATGTTTCGGAGGTTGCCGGCACCGAGCCGTCCATCGCCTCCGACGAACTCAGTGCCTATGAGGCCCTTTTCCTGCGCTACCGCACGGCCACCCTCGAGGTGATCACCGAGCGATGGCAGCGCTCGCAGATCGTTGATGAATCCGATGACGCCGGCAAGCTGAAGCAGATCTGCACCGGCTACCAGCAGATCCGTTCCCTGAGAATCGGGGCGCTGCGCCTCGGCAACAAGCGGGTGCCGGACAACGTGCTGATCGAAAGCACCGGCCCGTCGCGCTGCATCGCCTTTATGCACGTGGCCAATGCCAACGCGATCACGGCCCGTCTGGGCAACCTCAACCAGCTGGTGATGAAGTATCGCCAGGCCCAGTTCGTGCTGATGCGCGATGGCTTTGCCCCTGTGATCCGCTCACCGGGCGGCATGGCGGCGATGGAGGCCTTCCGCAACGGCAGCGGCGACGGTCGCAAGCGCACCTTCTGGCGCCCACTCGACCACGACAACCGGGTGGCCTTGGAATACGTGCATCAGCTCGTGAGCGACATCGTCAACCGGGAACTGGACCTGCCCCTGCCGGCGGGCCTGGAGCTCCTGGCCCGCCACGACTCCGACAACTGGGTGGTGAAGCTGCTCCACCCTGCCTGACCACGGCCAGGGATTCAGGCCGAAGGCTCAGGAAAGACGCCATTCACCTCAAACTGTCTCCGCTGGAAGTGCCACACGCTGTTGTCATCCAGGCATCGCAAGGCCACGTCGCTGGTATGGCTTTCCACCTGCACATCCTCCTGATCAAAGGGGGTGCTCTGAAACACGCAGCAGCTGATCGCACCGAACTGCACCACATCGTCAATGCTGCGGGCCGAGTGATACTCAAAGGCTTCAAGTCCGGCCTCACGCATCCGCTGGCCCGTGGCCTGGGCAAAACGCGTATCGACAGGATCACGCAGGCAGCGCTGCAGGGCTTTGGAGTGTTGCTGTTGCAGCTGCAGTCCACGCTCCGTGCGCACGTTCACGTGGAACAGGGTTTTGCGCATCGCCGCGCTGCGCGGAAAGGGCCGTTCAGGTCCGGCTTGAAACACCAGCTCGTAGAAGGCCCCCTCCAGGAGGCAACCCAGGCGTGATCGTGAGCCATAGAACAGGCCCCGTTCCCAGGGCCTGGAAAAGCGCGACCCATAGCGTTTCGGATAGCGGAACGGGGTGAGAAGCAGCCGATGCCGCACCGGGCATTCTTCCGCATCCGGCAGATCGGGTTTGCTGGTCTCCAGAAAGTCCTCCAGCCAGGCCTGCTCCTCCAGGCTGTCGGCGATGCGCCGCGTGGCCTGGGCACCCTGCTGCTCCACCAGCCGCATCACCACCCCATCCAGCCGGGCGATAGCCGTGAGATCAACCTTTGGCGCCGGGCTCACGGCCGCCCGCGCATCGCGTCGAGATACTGCACCAGTTCCACCAGCTGCACCGGCTGTTGCAGCTGCTGCCGGGGGATCCCGCCGGTGTGACGGTTGGCGGTCTCCAGCCAGTGCCGCATCAAGGCCGGGTCATCGCCCACCAGGGCAGAAAGGCTGCGATGCAGACGCAGCACCAAGGCCATCATCTGCCGGGTGTGGGGATCGATGCGTCCCTGAGCCCGGCCTTGTTCGAAGAACGTGCGGCTCTTGCCGATGGCCTGCGCTGTTTCCTGGGCCGTCAGGCCCAGCTCCTCACCCGCTCGCTGCAACGCCTTGCGCAGCAGGACGTTCTCATTGACGCCGCTGGTGGCCTCGCTGGGCCTGCTCTGAACGGCCACTTGCCTCCTCCGTCGTCGTCCCACTATGCCTCAATCGCGGCAAATCGGAACCACTTGCCTCGACTGAGTCAGTTCAAGGCGGCCGGAGGCCTGTGCTTCTCCGGCATCTTTCCAGGGGGTGTATCGATCAGATCGCTTGGCGGAACAGTGATCGCGTCTAGCCTGGTCAAGCAAAACGTCTCACCGACTTGCTCCCCTCCGTTGTCGCCAGCGAGCTGGAGCAAGTAGCGCAAGACGGGATCCGCACTGCCTTCCACCCCACCACCCCGGGCTTCAAAGGGCTGATCGATCGCTTCCTGGCCGATCGCGAGCGGCTGCTCAAGGGCCCCTACGTGTCAGTGGCGCTGCCGTTCCACCAGGGCTCCGGCCGCGACTGGTTTCCCCAGATCCCGCTTCCGTTCCCCCCCTACCGGCACCAGGAGAAGGCCTTCGACCGGCTGTTGCCTGGAACGCCCCGCAACACCCTGGTGGCCACCGGTACGGGCTCCGGCAAAACCGAGTGCTTTCTGCTGCCGCTCCTCGAGCACTGCCGCCTGCAGCACGCCCAGGGCCAGCGGGGCATCAAGGCGATCCTCATCTACCCGATGAACGCCCTGGCCACCGATCAGGCCCGCCGCATCGCCGATCTGGTCCACACCATCCCCGCCCTGGCGGGCCTGCGCGCCGGCCTCTACATCGGTGCCTCCGACGATGACCCCACCGCGGCAATGACCGCCACCAGCGTCATCACCGACAAAGAAGCGCTGCACAAGGCTCCGCCCGACATCCTGCTCACCAACTACAAGCAGCTCGACTACCTGCTGATCCAGCCCCACGTGCAGGCCCTCTGGCTCCACAACGGGCGCCAGCCGGATGGCACCAGCGTGTTGCGCTACCTGGTGGTGGATGAGTTCCACACCTTCGATGGCGCCCAGGGCACCGACCTGGCCTGTCTGATCCGCCGTCTGCGCGATCGCCTCCACTGCCCCGGGGAGGAGCTGGTGTGCGTGGGTACCTCCGCCACCCTCGGCGGCCCCGAATCGCGGGGCGCGATGCGCGACTACGCCGGGCAGATCTTCTCCAGCCGCTTCGAATCGGATTCGTTGATCGAGGAGGAACGGCTCAGCCCAGAGGAGTTCTTCACGGCCCACACCGCCTTCGGCGAGGAGGGACTCTTCGCCCTGCCGCTGCCGGGGCTCGAGGTGCTTGAGGCCCTGGATCCGGAACACGCCAGCAGCGCCGACGCCTACATCCAGAAACAGGCAGAACTTTGGTTGGGGGAAACCCTGCCGGCTCCGCCAGGCGATGCCGTCGCCGATGAGGGTTGGCGCCTGGAGCTGGGTCTGCGGCTCGGCACCCTGCCGGCGGTGCACAACCTGGTGCGCCAGGCCGCCACCACCTGTTCCATCGAGGAGCTGCTGGTGCGCTTCTCCCGGCAGCTCGGCCTCGGCGATCGCTATCCACTGCGCTACCGGGTGCTGCTGCTCGAAAGCCTGCTGGCCCTGCTCGCCCATGCCCGCCGCATCACCAACAAACTCGACGGCACGCCCGTGGTGGTGCCCTGGCTCAACCTGCGCCTGCAGCTCTGGCTGCGGGAGCTCAAGCGCATGGTGGCCTCGGTGGAGGCCGAGCCAAAGCTGATTCACTCCGACGACCTGGCCGGCAAGGACAGCGGCGCCCATCTACCGGTGGTGCATTGCCGGGATTGCGGTGCCACCGCCTGGAGCTCCACCCTGCTGAATCAGGGCAGCCATCACCTCGATCGCGGCGGCAACCTGCGGGCGTTCTACAAAGCCTACTTCTCCGGCCAGCCGGAAGTTCGTTATCTCTTCCCCCAGCAGCCCTTCCAGCCTGGCGTCCCTCAGCCCGAAGCCACCCCGGAAGCGGCCAGCCTCAAGGTGCTCTGTGCCGACTGCCTCACGGTCCACTCCTCCAAAGACCTCAAGGACGTGTGCACCAACTGCCAGAGCCGTGAGCTGCTGCTGGTCGATATGCCCGATTGCGGCTACCTCGATGAGAACAACCATCCCCGCATCAGCCGCGACTGCCCCTACTGCAACGCCCAGCAGGGCCTGTTGCTGCTGGGTACATCAGCCGCCAATCTCACCAGCACCTGGAGTTCCTCGCTGTTCGCCTCCGCCTTCAACGGCGACAAGAAGCTGCTGGCCTTCTCCGATTCGGTGCAGGATGCCGCCCATCGCTCCGGCTTCATCGCCGCCCGCGCCTACCGCACCTCCTTCCGCACCGCCCTCACCCACACCCTGCAGCAAACCGGGCCTCTACCGCTCGATCAGTTGCAGGACCAACTGATCAGCCGCTGGCAGCAGGAACTGCCGAATCCGGTGGACTTCGCCGCCACCTTCTTGCCGGCTGATCTGGAATGGCTGCGGGAGTGGGACGCTCTGACACATCAGGACAACCCGGTCCTGGGCGCCGACGGCTTCCTGGTGCGCACCGTCTGCGAACGCCTGCGCTGGGAGGTAGCCGCTGAATTCGGCTATCGCTCACGCCTCGGCTCCTCGGTGGAGCAGGCCGGATCGGCGGCCGCCGCTGTGGATCCAGCCCGCATCGAGGCCCTGCTGCCGGCCCTGCTCAGCCGCCTGCAGAACGAAGTGGAGCCCCTCCGCCATGCCCGGATCGGTCAGGTGCAGCAGCTGGTGGTTGGGCTGCTGCATCAGCTGCGCCAGCGCGGTGCTATCGCCGTTCCCGAGCTGGTGGGGCCTGATGGCAAAGGGACGGAGTACCTCAGCAGCGGAGCGGAGAACACCTTCAAGTTCAACCAGATCCTGCACACCCCCAAGTTCGGCCGTTCCTCCACCCGGCCGATCTTTCTCACCAGCTACAGGGGCAAGGGAAGCTTCCAGCAGCTGGTGCGTGAGAAGGGCCGCCCAACCTGGAGCCAGCACTGGTTGGCGCGCACGCTGGAGGCCAGCGCCCCACTCGAGGCCGAGCAGCAGAAGGATGCGCTCCAGGCCGTGGTGGCGGCTCTCACGGAGGCTGGCCTGCTGCAGGGCTTCTCCGGCGCGCGGGGGGAACACATCTGGGCGATACCGCCCCAGGTGCTGCTGGTTGCCGCCCAGCCCCAGCTGCTGCGCTGCGCCTGCTGCGGCGATGGGCAGAGCGCGCTCACCGAGCAGCTGCCGGTGTGGGAGGGCATGGCCTGCCTGGTGCGCCACTGCCCAGGTCACTACGGACTTGATCCCCGCGCCGGCCTGCCGCTTTACCGCCGCCTCTACGAGCGCGGTGCGGTGCACCGCATCGTGGCCCGCGAGCACACCGGTCTGCTGGCGCGTCCTGATCGCGAGCGGCTGGAAACCCAGTTCATCCGCGGTAAGTACCGCAGCGATCCCAACCTGCTCTCGGCCACCTCCACCCTGGAGATGGGCATCAACATCGGTGATCTCTCCACCGTGCTGCTGGCCTCGGTGCCACCGGAGCCCGCCAATTACCTCCAGCGGATCGGTCGTGCCGGCCGCCGCGATGGCAATGCCGTGGTCGGCACCATCGTCACCGGCACCGCCCACGACCTCTATTTCTTCTCCGATCCCCGCGAGATGCTGCAGGGGCAGGTGAGCCCCCCCGGCTGCTACCTCGACGCCGCCGCGATCCTCAAACGCCAGCTGCTGGCCTACACGATCGATCGCTGGGTGCAGAGCGGCATCACCGCGAAGGCGCTTCCGCGCAAGCTCAAGCCCGTGCTCGATGCCGTGGAGCAGGCCGGCAAGGAAGCCACCATCCCCGATCGCTTCCCCTACAACTGGCTGCGCTGGTGCCATGCCGAACAGTCGGCCCTGCTCGATCGCTTCCTGGGGCTCTTCGATGAACAGCTGCAGGAGCCCAGCCGTCAGGAGCTGCGGGCCTACTTCCTCAGCTCCCCCGATGCCGGCGAGTCGGCTGCCTTCACGGCGCCTTTTGCCAGAGGCCTGATCGTGCGGCTCGAGGAGCTGATCGCGGAGCGCAAGCGCCTGCGCAACGAGGCCACCAAACTGCGCGAGCGCTTCAACAAGCTCGCCGCCATCCCGGAGACCTCTCTGCTGGAGCAGCAGCGGGACGACAAAGACTCGATCCGGCGCGAGCAGATCGCCTACAACCAGCTGCGCAAGGACCTCGATGGCCGCCCCCTACTGGCCATGCTCACCGATGAGGGCTTCCTGCCCAACTACGCCTTCCCGGAAGCCGGCGTGACGCTCAAGTCGGTGCTCTGGCGCCGGCTGCCCGCCCGCGGCGGCGGTGCCCGCCGCACCGAGGAGCTTCCGACCCTCAGCTACGAGAGGCCTGCCAACGTGGCCATCCGTGAACTCGTTCCTGACGGCCAGTTCTATGCCCAGGGCCGGCGGGTGAAGGTGGATCAAATCGATCCCAACCTCAACAAACCGGAGCGCTGGCGATTCTGCCCCTCCTGCTCCTACGCCTGCCGCGAAACCGACGATGACTACAACCGCAAGGAGTGCCCCCGTTGCGGCCACAGCAGCTACGCCGACCATGGTCAGGTCAAGGAGATGGCCCGCCTGCGTCAGGTGCAGGCCACCACGGAAGACGCCCGCAGCCGCTTCGGTGATGACACCGACGAGCGCAATCCACTCTTCTTTCACCGCGAACTGCTGATCCTTCCCGATCTGGCCCGCCGCGAGATCTCACTGGCTGTCGACGACGAGGAGTTCCCCTTTGGCGCCGAATACCTGGCCAGCACCACCTTCCGCGAGATCAACTTCGGGGAGCTCACACCCATCGGAACCACCCACACCATCGCCGGCAAACCCCTGCGGGTGAGGGGCTTCGAGCTCTGCCGCAGTTGCGGCAAGGTGCAACGCGGCCCCGCCAGGGCATCCAACCACACCTGGGCCTGCACCTTCCGCGACAAGCCCGACAACGCCCAGCTCCGCAACCTCCTGTTCATGTACCGGGAGTTCAGCTCCGAGGCCCTGCGCTTCCTCCTGCCCGGTGCCAGCTTCTGGGATGAGGAGGGCCAGCCCTCTTTCGTGGGTGCGCTCCATCTGGGCCTGCGCCATCGCTTCGGCGGCAAGGTGGACCATCTGAGCTCTGCCCTCGGAGAAGAACCCCAGCCCGGCAGCCAGCAGCGCAAAACCTTTCTCTATCTCTTTGATTCCGTCCCCGGCGGCACAGGCTATGTGCGCCAATTGATGGAGCAGGGCGGCAAGGATCTGCGCGCGGTGTTCCAGGGCTCGCTCGAGGCTCTGCAGGCCTGCCCTTGCAGCGACGGCTGCTACCGCTGCATCTTCATGTACCGCCAGCGCTTTGATCGCGAGCGCACAAGCAAACGCCGCGCCATCGAGCAGCTGCAGGCGATTCTGCGTCGCTGGGACGACCTCCAGGCCACCGACCGCAGCCTTTCGGAGATCACGATCAACAGCCGGGCCGAAAGCGAACTGGAGCTGCGCTTCCTCGAGGCCCTCCGCACCGGCAAGGGTGCCCCTGATGGCGTGCCGGTGGTGCTCAAGCAGGACGTGATCCATGGCCGCATCGGCTACCTGCTCAAGATCGGCAGCGGGCCAGCGGCCACCACCTGGAAGGTGGAGCAGCAGGTGCCGCTGGGTGAGGGCGAAGGCGTGGCGGAGTTCTCCCGCGCCGACTTCCTGCTCACCCCCACCGCCGGCGGCAAACCGATCGCCATCTACACCGACGGCTGGGAGTTCCACCGATGCCGCCTCGCCGATGACGCCCGCCAGCGCATGGCCCTGCAGCGCAGCGGCCGTTACTTGATCTGGTCGCTCAGCTGGAACGATGTGGTGGAAAAACTGCCCAGCGCCCAGTCCCCGCTCGAACCCAATGGCTTGGCAGTGGGCGTGTTGCCGACCTTCGCCACCAAGCCAGAGACGTTCACCGATCGCTGGTGGCCCGAGGCGGTGCTCCAGACCCTTCCTCAGCCGCCGCTGCTGATGCCCCGCGACGTGCAGGCAGCCAACAGCCTGCAACTGCTGATGGCCTACCTGACCAACCCCTCAGAGCGCCTCTGGCAAGGGCTGGGCCAGCTGTTCTGCCTGGCTCAGGGCAGCTCCAAAGCACTCGATGCCCCCGAGATCAACGCGTCCATCAACCATCTGGCGTTGGCCGATCACGTGGCTGAGTGGGAGGGCAACGAGCCTGGGAAGCGGGTCGGCCAGGTGCTGGCTATCGCGCCAGGTCTCACGGCAGTGAATCTGCTGGACCAGGCCCGCCATGGCTGCCGGCACCCTGCCGCCAGCTGTCGCTCCATCCACTACGACCCGGAACCCGCCAGTTCGGACCAGCAGCGGCAGAGTGCCTGGCAGGAATGGTTGCGTCTGGGCAATCTGTTCCAGTTCCTGCCCCACATGCTGCTCACCACCCCCGGCTGGAGCGGAGCGGACCAAGCCGCAGCCGTGGACCCCCCAGCGGTGTGGGTCACTGGGGAGGCGGCAGGCAGCAGCGGGGAAGCGGACACGCCCTCCAACCCGGAGCTGCAGCGGCAGTGGAATCAGGCTCTCGATCTGGCGGACCCAGAATCAAGTCCGGTGCTCCTGGCATTGCGTGACCCTCTTTTACAGGGACAGATCCCCTTCCCCGATCTTGGTTACGAGCTGGTCGGGCCGAAGGGAGACGTGGTGGCCCAAGCGGAGCTTGCCTGGCCCAATAGAAAACTCACAGTGCTCTCTAACAAGGAGGACCTCGCCGTCTTTTCACGAGCTGGATGGAGGTGCCTGGAGATCAGGGGAGGAGCAGAAGTAGCCATTAAAATTAGACTCTCGCTAGGGAATAACTACGCCTAAGTATTTATTTGTGCCAACATATTCAACGATCTCCACGCTTTAAGTGACTTGCTTCAGCTGCTTGACGGCTTTCGCTTTCCAGCCATCCATTCCCTCATCGATGGCCCAACTTTCAGAAGGACTGTGGCTGGCCCGGAAATGTAGCTATGATCACCCTATCAGGGAGCCATTCGAAGTGGCAACAGCCTCGCATCCAGTGATTCTTCCTGCAGTTCGTTGAGTGAGTCTTGGACCTGACGGACCTCATACCGGAGATCCCCGCCTTACTGGAGGAGCTGGACGAACTTCTTAGAGGGCACACCACTGTTGCTTGCCTCGAGCACTTGAAGTGGCTAGGGGCCTTCATGTGTATTCCGCCGATTCAAAAAAGCCTGGTAGGTGCAGCCACCACTGAGGATGAAGCCTTAGAACTCGTTCGGAAGCACAGGCCCAGTCTCATAGTGGTCAGCCAGAGTCTCCAGCAAGGAACTGGATTGTCATTGGTGGCGAGGGCGGAGGCAATCGACCGCGCGACTAAGACACTGCTCGTCGCCGATGATTCAAACGAGACCTTAGTGCGGGAGGCACTAGCACGAGGTTGTGAAGGAATCTGCTTCCAATCAGAGCGCTTCATACCGGCCCTTCGAGTGGTCGCAGGAGGAGGGGTCTACTACCCACAGCCTGTTGCAGCAGTCTTGCGACAGCAGGCTCCTCCACAATTAGTGGAACCTTTGACGGCACGGGAACGAGAGGTCCTCAACCGTCTGATGCTTGGACTGAGTGACCAGCAAATCAGCAAGCAACTGGTGGTGAGCCCAGAAACCGGCAAAACTCTTGTGAAGCATATTTTCCAGAAACTTCGTGTAGACAACCGAAGGAAGGCTGTAGTGAGGTCTATTGCTGCAGGGCTGATCAACCTAGAATCGGCGCTTGAGGGGAGCACCATGGTTTCTGGCTGACCTGTGCGGCGATGTAGCGTCTATGAGGACATGAAAGCGGAAATCCCCCATTTAGGGGATGTGATGAGGTGGGATCCCAAGTGATGGTAAAGGGGTATAAGAGTTGCTTCGGTCACAGCATTCCGAATCATGCGCCTAACCTCGAAGCTACAATCTTCTCAAGCAGCAAGCCTATCTCTTCAGAAGAGCATGGCAGTTGAAATGCATACTTGATCAGATTTATACATCAACTATCTTTCCTATCCGCTAAACCATGATGACAAGTAACTACGAGCTTATTAGAAATCAGCATGAGGAATGGTACGGCACTCGAATTGGAGACTGGGGCGCTGACGTGCTCGCAGATAGATACGATGAAAAGTCTCATTTCATCTATGAACTCTTGCAAAATACCGAAGACGCCCTAAAGCGCAGGCACGATCAGTCGGGTAGTAAAATAGCAACTTTTACTCTTGACACTGACCGGCTTAGTCTTCGTCACTATGGAAAACCATTCGACGAAGAGGATGTTCGTGCGGTTTGCTCAATTGCCAGGAGTACGAAAGACCTTACTTCAATTGGCAGATTTGGCCTTGGCTTTAAGTCCGTATTTACGTATTCAGAACGACCAGAAATACATTCCGGGGCAGAAGACTTCATGATTCAAGATTACGTTATGCCTCATGGTATTGCAGCAATTAATAAGGAAGAAAATGAAACAGTGATTTCAATTCCATTTCGTAGTTCAGATGAGTTTCTGCTTCACGAGCTGCGCTCAAAACTGAAAAGTCTTGGGCCCGAAATACTGCTCTTTCTTCGCGAACTTGAGCAGATTAAATGGTCAGATTATGAAGGGAACAAAGGAGCGTATTCAAGGCATGTCGAAGTAATTGACAAGACAGCAAGACGGGTGTCATTGCACGCAGATTCTGACATCCGAACCGAAGAAGAAAAATCTCGAAAATTGCAGCTCGATGAAAAATGGCTAGTGTTCTCTAAAGAAGTCTACAATGCAGGCGAGGTAGTAGGATTTGTTGAACTAGCTTGGCTGACTGATGGCGGCAAAGAGGGCGAGCAAGAAACCCTTTTAGAGCTAGACCGCTCATATCTCTATGTGTATTTCCCCACAGTAATTGACACGCACCTTGGTTTCTTAGTACAAGGACCTTATAGGACTACATCAAATCGAGATAATGTTCCTTGGCGTGAAGAATGGAACCGACTTTGCATAGAGTCCACATCGGAACTGTTGGTAGATGCATTGATCTGGCTAAGGAATTATAGGCTGCTTGACCTGAATGCACTGAGCTGCTTGCCAATCTCCAGGACACGTTTTTCAGGGGGGATGTTTGAACCTCTCTACCATTCCACAGTCAAAGCATTCTGTGAGCAAGAGCTTGTTCCAGTGCACCCAAGCGGTTATAAGCCAGCACAGCAGGTCAAGATATCGAGTTCAGAGGCTTTGAAGGAGCTGATAAGCAGTGAGCAGTTGACGCAGCTCTTCAATAGTGAGATACCACTGTTTTGGCTTGCAGATGCCAACAGTCTTTCACTTGATTCTGAGGTAGAGACTTTTCTTGCTGACGAATGTAGTATTGAATCGCTGAGTCTATCTGAAATAGTTCCCAGATTAACACCTGGGTTTCTAACTGAGCAGTCAGACGAGTGGATGCGTTCGCTCTATGAATTATTGAATACCGAGGCATTTCACACTTGGTATCTTAAAGGCGCCACGCTCCTTAGACTTGAGAATGGCTCTCATGTTTCAGCGTTCTTAGACGACGTAGCGCAGGCATATCTACCTGCATCCTATAAGACCGAGTTTCCGACTATCAAGAAGACGGTATGTAATAGCCCTGATTCACTGCGGTTCCTACGGGGTCTTGGGCTTGCTGAACCAGATCTAGTAGATAATGTTATTCATAACATCATTCCTCGCTACAAGCCTACTTCGAATCAGGACAGAGAACTGCCTGCCGATAAGGTTTACGAAGAAGATATTCGTCAGATCTGCAAGGCTTATCGTGAAACCTCTGGAATCAGGGTCAAACAGCTAGTCGGTAAGCTAAAGAATATTCCATTTGTACTTTGCGTTGATATGGCTGATGGAAAAGCATGCATGGCACGACCGACTGAAGTCTGCTTGTGGACAAAACGACTTTATGAACTTCTTAATGGCATCGACGGAATTTTGTTGACAAATCGTTCAGCAAAGATTCTCCTTGCCGAGGACTCACGCACAATGTTAGAGGCCTGTGGTGCATCTCGTGAACTCAGGCACGAGTATGCCGGCCTGTCATGGACTGAGATGGCGGACTTACGAAAGCAGTCTGAACAGCCAGAGACATCGAATCGAAAAGATGATCACGACAACAAGATACTTCTAGGCTTAGAAGAGCTTCTTATCTTATTGCCTTCATTGCCAGATCAAGAGCAAGTGAAGCGCGCATCCCTACTTTGGGAGGAACTGAGTACAATCGCGAATAGAAGAGGTCCAGAATTTTTTAAATGCACATACTCATGGACTTATCACGGCAAGTACTCAGTAAAGTTTGAGCCTAAATTTATCGGCCAACTCAATGCCTGCTCATGGATTCCCGATGGTAGCGGGGGGCTAGTCTCGCCTTCTGAAATCTGCTTTTCAGCTCTTGGGTGGAAACCAAACAACGCATTAAACAGCAGCATTAAATTCAAATCTGAAAGCATCGATATTCTGGCCAACGAACTAAACCTTGACTCAAAGATGCTCGGTATAATAGCTAAATTATTTAGGGATACTCCGGAAGATTATGAAAAGCTAGAGAGTTTCATTGAAGGACTGGTGAAACACAAGTCGTTGTCACCGCAACAGGTTTCCGATCAAGAGCCGACCTCTATGGCAAGCATGAATAATGAGGCAGGCGATTCTATTCATTCTGAAAATTCAAAATTAGATAAAGAGGGGCTTCCATCTGCAATAGAGCCAGGCAATAACGATAGCATGAAGTCTGATGCTATTTCGCCTAACGCTCAGGCAGGGACAGCTCAGAGTTCAAGCCCTATTAGACAATCTACGGCAAATACTAGTTCTGATACGCAACCTCTTCACAGTCAGACAGCTCAGGCTAAGACGACTCCTTTAAGGCCAGCCTCGGCAAACGGGCGCAAAACCCAGAGCGAGTTGGCCTCCACCAGGGACTCTAAGAATCCAGCCGATCCCCAGAAGAAGGCTGACGGGACAGGGAATCAAACCACCCAAGGCTATAAGGAGTTTGTCTCGTTCATTTCCTTGAGTGCGGACAGTTTCGGCAATGATCTCAACGGACTTGCCCAAGAAGAAAGACTACGACTTGAAGAAGAGGCCATCTTGCTGATAATGGCTAAGGAGCCTGGCTGGAGTCGCACTCCACTCAATAATATTGGATTTGATCTCTATCGTGGAGGAACTTTAGACGCCCCAAATGAGGTGTGCGAAGTCAAGTCTATGAGCTCAACTCTAGCGGATAGACCTGTTGCCATGTCCAGAGCGCAGTTCGAATGCGCTCAGCGTCTTGGAAGTCGTTTCTGGCTCTATGTTGTCGAAAGAGCAGGCACCAATGATGCCGGGATACTTCGCATCCCCGATCCTGTCGGAAAAACAACAAGCTATTCAATTGATAGAGGCTGGAGGTCTATCGCTATAAAGGACACTCAGGCCTCTGCGCCCTTGGATAAGATTGAAAGCCTCATCGCCCCTGCATATAAAGCTCTTCTGGAGAATCTGAGAAATACATCTGATTCGCGTGAATTCATAGATCCTGATGTTGGATTTGAATTGACCGACGAGAAGGGTGCAATTGTTGCTTATGCGGAACTTGCTTGGCCAACGCAGAAAATGGCTATTGTCGACACTGAAGAGGACCTGTCCGTGTTCGAGGCCTATGGTTGGCAATGTTGGGCATCAGAAGAAGGCTTAGACTTCGGCCTCCATTCTGGACTTCGTCTAGCCACTGTCGAGGCTCTGAAACCACTTCTTCTTAAGTAGCTACATGATCCCAGATAAACTAACCGTTGCCCTCTCCACCGGCTTTCTTAAGGCTCTCAACCAGCTGCCGGAGAAGGCCCGCGGCAAGGTGGCGGCATTCATTTCCAAGTTTCGCGATAACCCCCGCAGTCCTGGCCTCAACTACGAGCGCATCGAAGGCGGTAAGGACCCTCTGATCCGCTCAATCCGCGTCGATCAGGACATCCGCTGCATCCTGCGGGCGCCGGAGCAGGGAGATACCTACGTGCTGCTCTGGATCGACAAGCACGACGACGCCTATGACTGGGCTCGGCGGAAGACCTGCCATGTGAACCGGGTTTCTGGTGCCCTGCAGATCGTCGATGTCGAGGCGGCCGAAAGTGCCGTTGGGGTTGCAACCGCAGCGGCCGGCACTGAAGCCATCCCAGCAGCTCCCATTGCCATTGCCAGCCAGGAGAACCGGGCCAATACAGAGCTGGCTTCGTTGTTCACCCATTGCGACGATGACCAGCTCATGCTGCTCGGCGTACCCGAGGCCTTGCTACCTGCAGTGCGTGCTGTCCAGAGCGAAGAGGCCCTGGCGAGGCTGATCGAATGGGTGCCGCAGGATTGCGTCGATGGCCTGATCCTGTTGGCTGAGGGAAGGCCGATCCAGGCGGTGATCGAGGAGCTGGAGCGCCAGCGGCCGGACCACATCGATCCCGAGGATGTGGCCACGGCGTTGGCCACACCCGAGAGCCAGGCGGAGTTTCTCGTGATCACCGATGACGACGAGCTGGAAGCCATGCTCTCAGCGCCGCTGGAGCAGTGGCGGGTGTTCCTGCATCCAAGCCAACGACGACTGGTGAATCGCGACTGGAACGGCCCGGTGAGGGTTCTGGGGGGCGCCGGCACAGGCAAGACGGTGGTGGCCATGCATCGCGCCCGCTGGCTGGCCAATCGGTTGCTGGCCTCGGATACCCCTGGTCAGGTGCTGTTCACCACGTTCACCCGCAACCTCGCCACCGACATCCGCAGCAACCTCGCCAAGATCTGCAGTCCAGAAGAGCTCCGGCGTATCGAGGTCATCCACCTCGACGGGTGGGTGATGACCTTCCTCAAGAACCAGGGTTTGCAGGTGCGGGTCTTCAACGACGAAGCCCGCGAGGCCTGCTGGAGCCTCGCCATGGATGTGGCCGACCCTGCCATGGGGCTAGAGGAGCGCTTCTACATGGAGGAGTGGAAAGATGTGGTGCTCGCCAATGGCTGCCGCTCCCGCGACGACTACCTGGCTGCACGCAGGATCGGCCGCGGCACCCGCTTGAGCAAGCAGCAGCGGGCTCAGATCTGGCCGGTGTTCGATGCCCTTCGCGCTGAGTTCCGGCAGCGCGGTCTCTGGGAACCGGAAGAGGCCAAAACCGCAGCGGCAGATCTGCTGCGCAATGCCGATCAGGGGGGGCGCTACCTGGCAGTGGTGGTGGACGAGGCCCAGGACCTTGATGTTGCCTCCTTCTCCCTGATCCGCGTGCTCGCGGGCGAGCCCCACGCCAACGACCTGTTCATCGTGGGTGACCCGCACCAACGCATCTACGGCAAGCCGATCGTGCTCAGCCGCTGTGGCATCGACGTACGCGGTCGTTCTCGCAAGCTGCGCATCAACTACCGCACCACCGAGGAAACCCGCGCTTGGGCCACGGCTGTCCTGGAGGGGGTCAACTTCGACGACCTTGATGGCGGCAACGATCCCAGCAGCGATTACCGCTCGCTGCTCCACGGCGAGAAGCCCGTGCTCCGGGGTTTCGAGGACCCGGCTGACGAACAGCGCTTCCTACAAGACTCCCTCACCCAGCTTCGCGGGATCGATGGCAACCTCGCCTCCACCTGCGTCACCCTGCGGACCAAGACGGCCCGCGACCGGGTCGCCCAGGCACTGGAAAAGGCGGGGTTCCCTGTTCGGCTGATTGAGGCCAATGAAGCCGATGATCCCAGCGATCCCGCCCTGCGCGTGGCCACGATGCATCGCGTCAAAGGGCTGGAATTTGACCAGGTCTTCATCCCCGAGCTCACCGCCGAACAGATGCCCTACCGCGTGGAGGTGAGCAGGCGGCCGGATCAGGTCTCGCGTGAGCAGTTCGAGCAGCAGGAGCGATCCCTGCTTCATGTGGCGGCCACCCGAGCTAAGAAAAGGGTGGTCGTGACCTACAGCGGCAAGCCATCGTCATTTCTGACGCCGAGAGGCTGAGCTACGGCGGAGAGCACACAGCATTCAGGCGGGATGTGCCTCGCCGTCTACCTTTGGCTGCCCAGGTGCCTCTGGGCAGATCAGATCCGCCGCCTGCCGCTCCTCGCTGAGCATCTGGAACAGCACATTGGGCGACTCATTGAGCATCTCGATCCAGTGACCGAGATAGGCGGCATGGCTCTCCATCTCGCTGCCGAGCTCCAGCCGATCGCCGAGCAGCACCGCCCGTAATTCGGCGATCAGCTCCTCACGGGCATAGCGCGCCCTCCCGAAGGCACCGCTCAGATCTGGCTTCATCCGGGACTCATGGTCGATGGAGTGGATCTGCTCGTGGGCCCAGGTGACACAGAACGAAGCAGGCGTGTGGAAGCTGGCGCGATCGGGCAGCTGGATCCGATCGATGGCGGCAGGCAGACAGCAGCCCCGATCCCCTCAAAAGCTGACCGGCACTCCCTGCTCGATCAGCTGGCGGCTCACCGTCCTCGAGGGCCTCTCACTCCGCGCTGCAGCCGAGCGGCTGGAGATCAGCGCCATGTCGGTGCAGCGGGCCCAGAAGAAAGCGCTCGCCGCCCTGCGTCAGCAGCTGGTGGGGGCGGGCTGAGGCCCCTTGGCTTAGGCCTGCTCGAACACCAGCGTGGAAAGCGGCCACCAGCCGCTGCCGCCCTCGTCGTAGGCCAGCTCCACCATCGGATCGTCCTCGGGAGTCCCGGCCGCAGGGCTGAGCACCGTGGCGCCGGTCTCTGGGCTGATCAGATCCCGCCAGCAGCGCGAGCCAATCACCGGCAGGGCAGTCGTGGGATCAGGCATGGGTCAAGGGCTCACCATCACCCGGTTGCCAGCGCCGCTGTTGCTCACCGCCGCGAACTGTCGCCGCTGGGCCGACCAGCAAAGCGAGCGCCAGCCCAGATCGGCCGGGGAGCTGCGCACCGTCCAGCTGAGGCCGTCTGGGCTGGTCATGATTCGGTTGCCGGTGCCGCTGCTGGCCACAGCTACCAGCAGCTCTCGCTCCGGCGCCCAGCAGAGGGAGGTCCAGGCGTTGTCGGCCGCCGAACTGCGGCTGGTCCAGTTGATGCCATCCGGGGAGGTCATCACCCGGTTCCCTTTGCCGCTGCTGCTCAGCGCCACCAGCAGACCCAGCTCAGCCGCCCAGCAGAGCGCCATCCAGTTGGTGTTGGCGGCAGCCGTCCGCAGTGTCCAGTTACGGCCATCGGGAGAAGTCATCACCCGTTGGGTCCCGCCAGTGCTGCTCACCGCCACCAGCAGCCCCAGTTGAGGCGCCCAGCAGATGGAACGCCACTCCTGATCCGCGGCAGCCGGGCCGTCCGTCCAGGTGAGGCCATCGGAGCTGGTCATTACGCGGTTGCCCGTGCCGGTGCTGGCCACGGCCACCAACAAGCCCAACTCGGGTGCCCAGCAGATCGAGGTCCAGCTGTTGTCGGCTGGCGTCTGGCGCAGGTCCCAGCTGCGGCCATCCGCTGAGGTCATCACCCGCTGGCCGGTGCCGCTGTCGCTGACGGCGACAAACAGTCCCAGCTCAGCGGCCCAGCAGAGCGCCACCCAGTTCTGATCGGCTGCTGCCGGTTGGGCGCTCCAACGGATGCCATCGCTGGAGGTCATCACCCGGTTGCCGCTGCCGCTGCTGGCGACGCAGGCGTACAGGCGCAGTTCCGGCGACCAGCAGATCGCCTGCCAGCTGTTGTCCGCCGCCGAGCGCACGGTCGACCAGAGCACACCGCTGATCCCCAGCACCGGCAGCGGGCTCAGGAGGTCTGCCATCGCCGCTGCCGGCAGCTGGTAGGTGCCGGCCTGGGGCCCGACGGGACGGGTGATCGCGAGCAGGTCACCTGGTTGGAGGGTCATCAGCTGCGGCGCTCAGGGCAGGGCCGGCAGGGTGCTCAGGTCCAGCGGCATGTAGTCCCCGGCCGGCTGGGCGGTGGCCATCGCCGCCTGCAGCTGGGCCGCGTCCACCACCCGCCCGGGGGTGCCGTCCGCCAGCGCCAACGGATCGGCCAGCTGCACCACGCCGGTAGCGGCGGTTGTTGCGGGCTCGACGCTCAGCAGCGGTTGGGCTGGATCGCTCTCATCGACGGCCAGCGGTGCGGCCACCTGGATGCGGATCACGCCTGCGCCATCGGGGCCCAACGCGGCGTTGGCACTCCAGTTGCTGCCGTCAAACAGCAACAGATCCCCCTGGGCGATCTCCTGGCCGGCGATACCGCTCCAGCTGGCCATGGCGGGGCCTGAGGCACTGGCCAAGTACACGTCTCCAACAGCGGCATCGGCAGGGGCCTCGTCGCTTGTGGGATCGATTGCACCCCGGTAGTGCAGGGCGCCGGGGATGGCGGCATGGAGAGTGCCATCGGCATCCACCGAGAGGTTGGTGCCCGGCCTGATCGCCCCGATCGCCGCCGCCGTGGCCGGCGTGAGCATGAAAGCCTTGACCTCATCAGCCGTTGCCCGGTAGGGCGTGCTGCCGCGCTGCACCAGCAGCAGGTCGGTGGGCTGGGGCAGGGAGCGGCCGGCGGTGCGGCTCTCGGTGGTGGTGGCCATGGCGATCATTGGAAAAGCGGAATGCGATTGAGACGAGGGATCAAGGCGGCAGTGGGCTGAGCAGGCGCAGGTCCAGTGCGATCACCACCACCCCATTGCTGGCGGTGGCACTGATGAGCGGCGCCAGGGCCTGCACGGCACTGACACCCCCGGATGGCGGTGGTTCAGGGGTGCCGCCGTCCTGCAGCTGGGCCAGGCCCAGGAAGATCACCCCCTGCGGCCGGCTGCTGCTGCGGCACTGGGCCGTCAGCTCGGCCAGCACGGCCGGATCGGGAGTGAGCATCGGCGCCAGGGCAGTGCTGCTGAGCTGTTGCCAGGCCCCAGCCAGGGATGCGCTGGCCGGGGCAGCGCTGGCGGCTGGGATCAGAGCAGGGCATCCCCCAGCTCCAAGGCCGCGAGATCGGCAGGATCGCTGCTGGCAACACCCGTGCCGTCGCTTGTGGGCGTGCTGCTGCCGCTGGCCTGGGCCTCCAGCGCCGTGGCTTGCTCCACGAGCTCAGCCTTGGTCTGGCTGCCATCGAGCTCCACGCCGTAGACGGTGGAGCAGAACTCGACGATCTGGGCCTTGGTCATGGCCTGGAAGTCGGTGGGCTCTGAAGCCAGCAGGGCTTCTCCGTCGCTGGTGGTGGCTTTCGTTGACTCAGGCGGCTCTCCGGAGGGCGTGGGCTCATCTGGTGCTGCCGCGGGCTCCGTCACTTCTGGTTGCTCGGGCTCGAGGTCGAGCGCATCCACCAGCTCCGGCTCCGGCGCGGTGTCCCCGGCATCAACCGGGGCCGGGTTATCGCCGCCGCTGGCGGGGCTGAGCAACTGCCAGCCCAGGGCCTGCCAGCCGGCCAGGTGCACCGGCCAGATCGAGCGGGTCACGCCGTCCTTGGCGATCAGCAGCTGGCTAGGAGGCAACAGCGATGCATCGCCCACACCCGGATCAGGGCTGACGGTGAGCCGCTGCTCCGGGCCCGAGAGGCGAACAGGCGTGGAGGCGGGGTTGCTGCTGTCGAAGGGCTGCAGCAGCTCCAGCGGCAGCGCCTCAGCTCCGGCGGCTGCGGTGGTGAGGGTGTCGAGTGGGGTGTCCATGGCGCTCACCTCACAGCCCCTGGTTGGCGGTGAGCGCCACGGTCATCCCCACCGGCGTGGCGGGAGAGACCGTCGCCCGCGCCAGCCGCAGGCAGGGCGGAGTGATCAGCTCGCTGTCGGCCGGATTGATCAACAGGGCAGCGCCGCTGATGATCGCCTCCACCTTGCCGCCGGCGGCAGGGATGGCGACGGCTGCGGCGGTGATCCAGCTGCCAGCGTTGCCATCAGCCAGTAGTGGCGCCAACTCCAGGGTCACCGTCACCGCCTCGCTGTGCCCAGGGTGGGAGGCCACCAGCACAAAGGAGCTGGCGGCATCGAGATCGGTGCCGAGGTTGACGACATCACCGCTGCTGCGGGTGTGTTCGTAGCAGTCGGTGGCGGAATGGTTGATCCAGCCGACGAGCACCGTCTGGGCATCGAGCAGCCGGGTGGCTTGAGAGGTCATGGAAGGGTCTCCGGTAGGGATGGGATGAAGGGGTCAGGGCAGCACCAACGGCATGGGCGCCACGTTGAACAGGCGGGCCGCTGCCTTGCGGTTGCACACGGCAAAGCCCACGTACCAATCCACCCGGGTTCGGAACACCGGAGCGTCGTGCACCTCCCCGAAGTCCCGCACCGAGATGCCGTAGCGGCCCTCAAACGGCCCCTGCAGGCCGCACACCGCCGCATCACCGAGCACGCAGCAATAGATCGAGGTGGTGCCTGCGGGTTCGTCGTAGCCGAGCACGGCGTTGCCCTCGGCGTCCTCCTCCACCAGCAGGATCTCGATCCCCTCGAAGTAGTGGCGGCCGTCGATCACCTCATAGAGGTCGCCGCCGGCCTGACGGGAGGCAGTGCTGATCTGGCGGCGGGCCGCCTTGCTGGCGATCAGCACCTTGTCGCCGCCGTAGCCGATCACGCTGTCGGTGAGGGCCTCCAGCGCCAGCAGGTTGAGGGTGCTGCCGCCGTTGTCGATGGTCTGGTCCTCGCCGGGCACCAGGCGCTTGCTCAGCCCGTTGAAGGCCCGCGGATCGAAGGTGTCGTCGCCGTTGATGATCGCCGCCTCCAGCGTCAGGCGCATCGAGCGCACCTTCATCTCGGTCTGGGCCGCACGGGCCTCCGGGCCCTGCAGGTCCACGATCGAGCGGTCCACATCCAGGTCGCCGCCAAAGAGGTGCACAAACTCCGAATCGGAGTTGATGACGCCGTAGCTCTGGCGGTAGCCCTCATTCACCGCGCGGAAGCCGACGCGGGGCAGCTTGGTCTCCGCCGGGAAGCTCAGCGAGCCGCCCACAAGGTTGCGGAAGGGCAGGCGGCGCAGCAGCTCCCCCTCAGCAAAGGTCTTGAGCACCGCCAGCTGTTCAGCGCGGCGGGCGTATTTCTGCGCCTCGATCAAGGTCAGGCCCAAGGGCACGCTCCAGGGGCCTGGCCCCAGTGACAACAGCAGCTGTTGCCAGGTCCCTTGTGGGGAGGGTGATTGTTGAGGTTCAGGCTGCTGAGCCTGGAGCGATGACCAATCCCCAGCTCACTGATCCCCGCTTACGCGCAATCTCCTCGTGAGGGCCCGCCTGGCCAATGGATGCGATAGGCGCGGCTGCGGCCTTCGCCGATCGGCTCGATCGCCTGCTGTTCCACAAGATCGGCCAGATCGCGCCAGGCCGTGGCGCGGCTCACCTTGGTGAGGCTGATGGCCTTGCGCAGGGTCATGCCGCCCGTGAACCCCTCCGGCTCGGCGTCCAGCAAGCGATTGAGCAGTTTCTGCTGGCGGCTGTTGAAGCCGCTGTGGCGGTGGCTCCACCAGAAGGCGGCCTTGCGTTGCACCGCATCGATCACGGCGCCATTGGTGGCCGCCGCTGCCGTGAGCTGCTCCAGGAACCAGCTCAGCCAGCTCGTGACATCCTGATCCCCCCGCTGGCAGCGCTCCACTGCCGTGTAGTAACCCTCCCGCTCCCGCAGGATCTGGGCGGAGATGCCCAGGGCCCGGCCAGACAAGACCTGTTGGCTCTGGGCCTTGCAGTCCTGGGCGAGCAGCCGATCGGTGATCGCCCGGGCGAGGCGGCCGTTGCCGTCTTCGTAGGGGTGGAGGGTAAGAAACCAGAGGTGGGCCAGGCCCGCGCGCAACAGCCCGTCCAGCTGCGCAGGCGGGGAGGCGACCCAGTCCAGGAAGGCCTCCAGCTGCTCCTCGAGCTGGTCTCGGGGCGGCGCTTCAAAGTGCAGGCGCTCACGGCCGATGGCACCCGAGAGCACCTGCATCGGGGCCTCATCGCGCAGCTCACCGATCCGAATGGCGCGCAGTCCATCGGGGCCAGCAGCGAACAGGCGCTGGTGCCAGTGGTTCAGCGTGGCCAGGGTGAGGGGCTCATCCAAGGTGCTGGTGGCCTCCAGCAACACATCCAGCAGGCCCTCCACTTCGGCGCTGGCGGCCGGCTGCCCCTCGGCCAAGGGAAGGCGCAGACGGCGTGCGATTGAGGAGCGCACCTGGCCGGGATCCAGCAGCTCGCCTTCGATGGCGGCGGTGCCCAGACTCTCTCTGCCCAGCAAGGCGGAGATCGCCTCCCGATCGAGCGGGGGCTCCAGCGACTCCAGCCGGCTCAGCAGCTCCTGACGTGCGGCCCGGGCCTGCTCCAGCAGCGGCTCCAGAGCGGAGCCCTTCCAGCGGAACTGGGGCCAGTCCGGCTGTTGCCAGATCCAGGATGAAGCCATCGCCGCAGCCTAATCGCTTCATCCGATGAAGCGGTTGGCGGCAGGTAATCGCTTCATGGCCGTTGCAATGGCGGCTGGGGCCATGCGCTCGAATCGCCCGGCAG
>NZ_JBKOUC010000016.1:0-75574 GCF_046764815.1 Aphanothece stagnina RSMan2012 | reverse complement strand
ATCAGCTCAGGCCGGTCCTCGGGCCCCGTCAGCCTGGAGTACACCGGCAGCAGCGGCACCAGCAGGGCATTGGAGATCAGCCCCAGGGGGGTCTGCACCAGCAGGTTGGCGTAGCCCAGGCCCGCCGCCGCCGCCGGGATCCCCGAGGCGAAGAACAGCGACACGAACACGTTGATCTGGAGCATGCCCGAGGAGAGGGTGGCGGGCCCCATCACCTTGAGCACCTCCTGCACGCCGTCGTCCTTCCAGTCCCACACCAGGCGGAACCGGTGCAGGCCCTGCCGTGCGAGCGCCGGAAGCTGGATCAGCCACTGCAGCAGGGCTCCCGCCGTGGTGCTGGCCGCCAGCACCACCCCGCCGATCAGCGCGTACTCGGGAAGGGCGATCGCGGCCCCCAGCTGCCACCACAGGATGCCCAGACCGACGATGACCGCGACGCTCGAGAGCAGCGGACTCACCGAGGGCAGCCAGAACTCGTCGGCCGCATTGAGGGCCCCGAAGCCGAGACCGATCAGGCCGGCGAACAGCGCCATCGGCGCCATCCAGCGCAGCTCCACCACGGCGATGGCATGGCGCTCGGCATCCAGCCCGGGCCCGACCAGGGTGATCAGGGGATCCGCCGCCACCAGCAGCAGCAGGGTCACGCCCAGCAGGGCGACCCCCACCAGGGTGTTGATGGCCGCGAGCACATGGGCCCCCTGCTCCCGCGGCCGCCGGGCCAGCACGCTCACCATCGCGCTGTGGAACGGGCCGTTGATCCCCCCCAGCAGGATCAGCAGAAAGCCGGGGAGAACATAGGCGTAGTTGTAGGCGTCGTAGGCGGCGCCGACCCCGAAGGCG
Organism: Aphanothece stagnina RSMan2012; assembly: GCF_046764815.1. Classification (NCBI taxonomy): domain Bacteria; kingdom Bacillati; phylum Cyanobacteriota; class Cyanophyceae; order Chroococcales; family Aphanothecaceae; genus Aphanothece; species Aphanothece stagnina. The sequence goes on along the minus strand of NZ_JBKOUC010000016.1, from coordinate 74,734 downwards.
GCGGCGATCACCTGCTGGCGCACGAGACCGGCCACCTTGCTGATCGCCGTGGCGATGGCCACGATCAGGGCGATGCGACGCAGGGATTGGGGCATCCGGCCGGGCCCCCTGGCCCGTGAGCTCGAGCGGCAGTATGGCGGGCATACCTCCCCAGCTCCCACCGAGGCGAGCCCGATGGCCCAACCGATTCTGGAGCTCGGCCCCCTCGTGGAGGGCGTGCTGCTGAGGCGCTACAAGCGGTTTCTGGCCGATGTCGCCCTCGACGGAGGCGAGGTGGTGACGGCCCACTGTCCCAACACCGGTCCGATGACCGGGGTGCTCCATCCCGGCGGGCGGGTACGGCTGCGCCATGCCCCCTCCCCCAGCCGCAAGCTGGCCTGGACCTGGGAGCAGGCCGAGGTGCCGGGGGCCCAGGGCGCGCCGATCTGGGTGGGCATCAACACCGCGCTGCCCAACCGGTTGGTGCGGGCCACGATCGAGGCGGGCTGCCTCGAACCCCAGCTCGGTCCGATCGGCGCCATCCGGGCCGAGGTGCCCTACGGCGAGGGGCGGCGCAGCCGCATCGACCTGCTGCTCAGCCCCGCCGCGGGCGCCCCGGATCCACGGCCCATCTATGTGGAGGTGAAGAACACCACCTGGAGCCAAGGCGATCTGGCGCTCTTCCCCGACACGGTGACCGAAAGGGGGCAGAAGCACCTGCGGGAACTGATGGGACTGCTCCCGCAGGCACGGCCCGTTCTCGTGCCCTGCCTGAGCCGAGCCGACGTCCGGCGCTTCGCGCCGGGTGATTCCGCCGATCCGCACTACGGCGAGCTGTTCCGGCAGGCCCTGGCGATGGGCGTGGAAGTTCTCCCCTGTCGCTACCAGTTCGAGGCGGATGGCATCAGCTGGCTGGGATTGGCGGCCGTCGAGCCGAAGGCCGGCCGGCCAGAGCAACCCGGGCAGGAATCGCCACTTCTGTAGCAAACGCAACCGGCTCGGCCCCCGGCCAGAGAGAGGTTGATGGTTCGTTGTACTGGAGAGCCACTTTCCGAACCCAATCCGTTACAGCAACGAACCCATCTCCTGGAGCACTCCATGACCCTTGCATCAGCGGCATCAGGTGCCATCACCCACCGGAGTCGGCGCCGCCTCAGAGACGCCAGCCTGCTCGAAACAGCAGCCCTGCTCACGGACCGTTTCAGGAGATGGATCAGGGCCAGCCAGCTGAGCTGGCTGGCCTGCGTTCCCGTGGCGCTGTTCGGCCTTGGTGTCTTCACCCTGGCAGCCCACGCGGCTGATCTTCCCGAGCTCACCCCCGCCTTCGTGGCCAACAACATGTGGGTGCTGATCGGGGCGATTCTGGTGATCTTCATGAACGCCGGCTTTGCCATGGTGGAGACCGGCCTCTGCCGCTCGAAGAACGCCGTCAACATCCTCACCAAGAATCTGATTGTCTTCGGAGTAGCTGTCTCCTCCTACTGGCTGATCGGCTATTCGCTGATGTATGGGGACGCTGTCGTGCCCGGCTGGGTGTTTCTGAAGGGGCTCTTCTTCGACCCAACCGTGACCGCTGAAATGATCAAGGATGGCGCCCTTGTACCGACGGTTGACTTCCTATTCCAGGCCGCATTTGCCGGCACCTCGGCCACCATCGTGTCGGGAATGGTGGCCGAACGGATCAAGTTTATGCCGTTTGTTATCTTTTCAGCCATCAAGCGCGGAATCATCTACCCACTGGGTTCCGCCTGGATCTGGAATTCTGGCGGGTGGCTCAAACAGATCGGCTTCCTGGATTTCGCCGGCAGCACCGCGGTGCACAGCATGGGAGCCTGGGGTGGACTGGTGGGCGCGATCATTCTCGGACCCCGCATCGGCAAGTTCGTCGATGGTCGTGCCGTTGCCATCCCCGGACACAATCTCTCCATCGCCACACTCGGGGCCCTGATTCTCTGGATCTGCTGGTACGGCTTCAATGGTGGATCCGAGCTCGCCATGAACCAGAACGTTCCCTACATCTGCGTCACCACCACACTCTCGGCAGCTGCCGGTGGCATCGCCGCCGCCATGTTTTCGCAGATCACCGGCGGCAAGCCCGACCTCTCGATGATCATCAACGGCATTCTGGCCGGCCTGGTGTCGATCACCGCAGGGTGTAACGACATTCCCCTGGGTGCCTCATGGATCGTGGGGTTCATCGGGGGAACCCTGGTGGTCTTCTCGGTCGGCTGGATCGACAAGCTCAGGATTGACGATCCCGTCGGTGCCTGGTCGGTGCATGGCACCAACGGCATCTGGGGCACGCTGGCCGTCGGCCTTTTTGCCAGGAACCATGGGCTCTTCTACGGCCATGGCCTCCGACAGCTGGGTATTCAAGTTGTCGGCGTGCTGGCGATCGCGGTGGAGGCCATCCTCACCGGCATCATTCTCTGGAACATTCTTGCCGTGATCTTCGACGGAATCCGGGTCACCGATTCCGAAGAGATCGAAGGTCTCGACATTGGTGAGCACGGGATGGAAGCCTATCCGGACTTCGCACCGACTGCCCGCTGATCGCCAGACTGCCCGCTGATTGCAAGACAGTTCCCAGAGCACCACTCAGATGAGGGTTCACGTCGTGACGGCGTGACCCCCCATCTGAGCCAGTCCTGTCGCTTGGCTTCAGCAGCTGCGAATGGCCTTCAGGCAGAGGCCGGAGATCTCCACGTTCAACGTCCAGAAGCACTCAGAGCAGCAGGCGTACTCGTTCATGCCCTCCCCCGCAGGCGTGCCAACTCCTCACGCCAGGAGACGAGCAGGGGGTCCCCCTCAAGCGGCTTGCCATCGTGACGAAGCCGCCATTTCCGAAGGGCGAGCTCGTTCTGGGCATTGACGATGCCCGCGGACAACGACCTGCTCACAGCTGGGATCCGTCGCGTGCGCAACATCCGATCCGCCAGAACAGCCTGATATTCCGCTGGCGTGATCACCGGATCAAGCTCATCAGCCAACTCTCCACGAATCACGCCGCGTTCCCACTCGCCGCTTTGCCAGAGCATCAGACCGGCCAAGGCGACAAAGGGGAACGACCAGAAGAAACTCAGATAACTCCCGGAAATCAGCAGTGCCCAAAAGGAGGAACTGGAGACAAGAGGATCTCCAGGGCTGAAGGGGGGAACCAGCCCTTGAGCTGCCATCGAAACGGCCAGAAAGATCGTCAACCAGCCCATCAGCGTGCCGAGGATGTTGGCCAGCAATCCTGCGAACCAGCCTGTCACAGGCGCCACAACTCTGAGCCAGGGGCGTGTTGTCTGACGGGCCAGGCCCAATCCCATTCCAAACAAGCCGGTATAAAGCGCCTGCCCCCCAAAGCCAAGCAGGGCGTGATGGGTGACGAAATACTGCCACCACGACGCCACGCCCGTCTGGGCATAAGCGTTGGCAAGGTAGAAGGAAGAATCGACCAGGTTGAAGCCAATACCAACCAACGCTCCGTAGACAAACCCATCACGCACACCATCAAACTCTGACTTCAGCATGACGAAAGCCACGAACACCCCAATCCCCTTGATCAGCTCCTGAATGGCGGGGGCCAAAAACAGCAAGGGAAAAATCTGCCCTGAGTTCTCCGATAACTTCTTCAGAACACCCGCGTGAAGCAGTTGCAGATGCGCAGCCTTGGAGGAGAGCAAGGCATCCAGTGGCGAAGCAACAGCCGTGGCAATCAACGCCCCCCAGAGGAACATCACGGCATACAGCCAGATCGACTCCCTCTCGCGTCGATCCAGAAACCACAGAGCCAGCAGGAGAAGGCTCGACAATGCGGTGGACATAAGCAAGCCGCGAATGAAAACCCCAAGGGCCGAGGCCTCCAGACTCATCAGATTGAACTTGACCAGAACAATCACGGAGGCCTCAAGGAGAAGCGCCAGGACAATCGCCACAAACCTGGCAATCCTTGGATTCGCAAGAGGAGATCCGCATAGAAAACGATTGGCCGCAGTGATGGACATGAATGAACTCACCTACCGGGAACTGAACAGAGTTGCGCTGCGGGCCTGATCATCGAAACTTGCCGCCCTGGGCCACTGGATCCATCTCTTGATTGCAGGGAAGCTGCCGTCCGGCCACACCTGGCCCCGGCAAGGCTGATCCAGCCTAGGAATTCATGGCATTGCCAGACAATCACGAAGCCCCATCAGACATCACTCCACACGAATGGCCATCGCCGCCTGGATCGAGACCACTGGATGCATGGGCTCAAGACCTGTCGCCACCAGCGGCCCACGGCCATGGCTACCGCATTTCAGGTAGCCCGTCGCAGCAATACCCGACCCTGGCGATGTGTGCCGCTGGCGGCGTTCGGACAGTGGATGTGATCTGAACATGGGGCGGCCGATCGTGATGTGCCCGACAGGCGGGACTGTTCCATGGCGAACGCGCCACGGCCAGCATCGTCTGAGCCGCCGCGCCAGGGCCGCCATCGCGGTCATGGCTGGCCTGCTGGGCCTCACGGCGATCAAGTTCTCCCTTCAGCCTTGGCTCGCGAAGGCGAACGCCCACACCGTGGTGCAGCCGATCGTGGGCTCATTCACCCCTGCAGCCTCGCCGGCCCGATCTCGACACAACCGGCGCTGAGCCACAGCGAGCAACACCGCTCCACGCTCCACGACGGCAGCCGGATCGGAAAGCCTGGGTGAACGGGCATGGAGGCGGAAATGCCGGAGGAGCTTGACATCCTCATCAGCGGTCAGCAGCGCTTGTCGAGGGCCTCAGGGCGCCAATGGCCACAGCATCCCCATGCCACAGAATCGATGGTCGCTTCTTCAGGTGCCCAGCACAGTCTCAGGGACACAACACCAAGAGCGCCACACGACGATGCCGAATTCGCTGCATTGCGCTGAAGATCGCGCGCGATCGATGCACGGGGGGCGTCATCATCCACAGGCATCGCTGACTGTTCACGGCCCGGGACTGGCTGCCTGAAGCCTCTGCGGAACGCCGCACCAGCAACGGGCCGTTCGCCGATGCTCCCAAGCACGCTCCTCGTCTCGATCCAGCCACTCGAGCCAGCCAGCCTGGCCAGCCAGCCCGATCCGCTCCAGACCACCCAGGCACCGACACCCTCTGGACGACAGGTCTGAACAACAGGAAGGTTGCAAGGCAGCAGCAGCAGCAGCCGCTCGCAAGCCGGGATCGCGGCCGCGGCCCCACCGGCACCCATAGAGTTCAGGCCATCACCTGCCGCCAGGAACGCTGCCGTGGATACCCGTGCCTTCAAGCGCTCCCTGCACCACTCGGATCGCTACAACCGCCGAGGGTTCGGCCTGGGCGAGGAAGTCGCCGGCAGCCTGGAGCAGGCCTACCAGAGCGATCTGGTCGCCAAGTTGCGGAGCAACGGCTACGAACTGCAGCGCGGACGCCTCACGGTGCGGCTCGCCGAGGCCTTCGGCTTCTGCTGGGGCGTGGAGCGGGCCGTGGCCATGGCCTACGAAACCCGCCGCCACTACCCCAGCGAGCGGATCTGGATCACCAACGAGATCATCCACAACCCCTCCGTCAACGACCACCTGCGCGAGATGAACGTGCAGTTCATCCAGGTCGACGGCGGGGTGAAGGACTTCTCCGAGGTGGCCTGTGGCGACGTGGTGATCCTGCCCGCCTTCGGCGCCACGGTGCAGGAAATGCAGCTGCTGAACGAACGGGGCTGCCACATCGTCGACACCACCTGTCCCTGGGTCTCCAAGGTGTGGAACACCGTGGAGAAGCACAAGAAGCACGCCTTCACCTCGATCATCCACGGCAAGGTCTTGCACGAGGAGACCCTGGCCACCAGTTCGTTTGCGGGCACCTACCTGGTGGTGCTGGATCTGGCCGAAGCCCAGCAGGTCTGCGATTACGTACTTCTGGGAGCCCGCGATGTCGATGCCGCCACCCGAAAGGCGGCCCGCGAGGCCTTCATGGCCCGCTTCGCCAAGGCCTGCTCACCAGGGTTCGATCCTGACCGCGATCTGATCCGGGTGGGCGTGGCCAACCAGACCACCATGCTGAAGAGCGAGACCGAGGAGATCGGTCGCCTCGTCGAGCGCACCATGCTGCAGCGCTACGGCCCGGCCGACCTCACGGAGCACTTTCTGGCCTTCAACACGATCTGCGACGCCACCCAGGAGCGGCAGGACGCCATGTTCTCCCTGGTGGATGAACCCCTTGATCTGATGGTCGTCATCGGCGGCTACAACTCCTCCAACACCACCCACCTGCAGGAGATCGCCGTCAGCCGGGACATCCGCTCCTTCCACGTCGACACGCCCGAGCGGATCGGGCCCGGCAACCGGATCGAGCACAAGCCACTCGGGGGCGACCTGCAGGTGGAGGAGCCCTTCCTGCCGGCGGGTCCCATCCGGGTTGGCATCACCTCCGGCGCCTCGACCCCCGACCGGATCGTGGAGGCCGTGATCGAACGGCTGATCCAGCTCAGCGAAGCCTGAGCCCCCGCCGCGACGACGACGGCTTCGAGCCAGGGTTGTCGCAGGGACTGCCAATCACCCCGGAGCGGGGCTTTACATTGACGTAAGGCTTCAGCCAGCCCGGCCGGGAGGACGGCAACGACAGGATCGGACCCCCACCCCCCTGATCCCCGCTCCATCCCAACGGCCCCCCAGCCGTTGTTTCCCCGCCGTCCCCATCCCACCGTTGTCGCGTTCGCCGCTGTTGTCGTCCACCCCCCTGTCGACGGCTCGATCCGAACCGACGCGTACCGGCACGAGCACCGGCATGGCTCTGAGGCACGCCGACGACCCGAGGGTGCGGTGCTACCGCAGCAGCTTTGCCGACCTGATGGAGATGCGGGCCGCGGCAGAACCGGTGGGCCGTTACCTCGACAGCCACGAGGGCTGGTTCCGGCGCTGCGCCAGCCCGATGACCGTGACACCGCTGGGGGCCAACGGGTACTGCCTCACGCTCGGTCGCTTCGGCAATTTCGGTTTCGAGGTGGAGCCCACCATCGGCCTGGAGCTGCTCCCCCAGAGCCAGGGCATCTACCGCATCGTCACGGTGCCCAACGGAGCAACCGGCACCGATTCGGGTCTTGAGGGGCTCTATGACGTCGACTTCCAGGCCTCCCTGCGCCTGGACCCGGCCGCCGCCCAGGACGAGGAGCTGACCCTGGTGCGCTGGGAACTGGACCTGAGCGTGTGGATCCGCTTGCCCGGCGTGATCACCCTGCTGCCTGAGAATCTGGTGCAGAGCAGCGGCGAGCATCTGCTGCGCCAGATCGTCCGCCAGATCTCCCGTCGCCTCACCTGGAAGGTGCAGGAAGACTTCCACGCCAGCCATGGCCTCGACTGTCCGCCGCGGCGGCGGGCCCAGTTCTGACGGACCCCAGTTCTGACGGGCCCCAGTTCTGAAGGGGCCCAGTTCTGAAGGGGCCCATCGGCAGGGACTCAGGCGGGGCGGTTCTCCCAGATCTTGTTGAGGATCTGCATGCCGCTCACGGCCTGCCAGAGAAACAGGGTGACCATCAGCATGTTGAGCCCGACGTGGGCCTTGCGGGCGATCAGATTGCCCTGCTGCATCAGCGGCGTGAGCGAAGCCGCCAGCACGATCAAGCAGGTCATGGAGATGCCCACGAGGAGGTGGGGCCCCACGAACAACTTGCCGTTGTTCAGGTAGGTGACGGCCATGCCGCCGAAGGTGCCGAAGACCAGCAGGGCCAGCAGGATGCTGCCCACCTGGAAGTGACGGCGGGCGTAGTTGCCCTTGATCAGCTGCTTGCGGGTCTCGGCGTCGGCGGTGCGGGTCTTCTTCGCCTTGATCCCCAGGAACATGCCGTAGCCGGAGACGGCCAGCAGGCTCCACATCATCAGGGGATGGAGGAAGTTGAGGTTGTAGGCGAGCGACTCGGGCATGGCGCGACCGGGAGGGGCTTCGGGCGATCCTGCGAAACTACAACTGGGCAGGGACAGGCGCCGGTTCGGCCCGAGCCGGTTCAGTGCAGGTTCAGTGCAGGAAGTGGCGGCGGCCTGTCACCACCATCGCCAGACCCAGCTCGTCACAGGCCCGGATCGAATCGGCATCACGCACACTGCCGCCGGGCTGAATCACGGCCTTGATGCCGCAGCCGGCAGCCAGCCGCACCGTGTCATCGAAGGGGAAGAAGCCATCACTGGCCAGCACCGCTCCCTCGGCGCGGGCACCGGCGGCCTCGAGGGCCAGACGGGCCGAACCCACCCGGTTCATCTGGCCGGCGCCGATCCCCAGGCTCTGGCCGGCCCGGGCCACGGTGATGGCATTGGAGCGCACGTGGCGCACCAGCTTCCAGGCGAACCGCAGATCCTCCAGCTCCTGGGGCGTCGGGGGCCGCTGCGTGACGACCTGCCAGGCACTCTGTTCCGGCGGTTGATCATCCAGCTCCTGCACCAGCACGCCCCCGAGCACGCTGCGCAGCTGCTGACGCGAGGCCCGCCCGATCGCCTCCGGTGGCAGTTCCAGCAGCCTGAGGTTCGCCTTCGCCGCGAGCGGCTCCCGCGCGGCGTCCTCGAAGCGCGGGGCGACCACACACTCCAGGAACAGGCTGGTGAGATGGGCCGCCGCCGTGGCGTCGACCGGCGTGTTGAGCGCCACGATGCCGCCGAAGGCCGAGAGGCGGTCGGCCTCGAGCGCCCGTCCGAGGGCATCGCAGCAGCCGTTGCCCGTGGCCACCCCACAGGGGTTGGTGTGCTTGACCACCACAGCGGCGGGCTGGGCCGAGGGGCCGTAGCCGAATTCCCGCACCGTGGCCAGAGCGGCCTCCAGGTCGATCAGGTTGTTGTAGCTGAGCTCCTTGCCCTGCAGCTGCCGCGCCGCGCCCCATCCCGCCGTGGGGTCGCCGTACCAGGTGGCCGGCTGGTGGGGGTTCTCGCCGTAGCGGAGCGCCTGGCGGGCCGGCAGCTCAAGCCGCAGGGGGGCGGCCAGCCCGGCAGCGGGCTCCTGCTCGATCCGGCCGGCCAGCCAGGCGCTGATGGCGGCGTCGTACTCCGCGGTGTGCCGGAAGGCCGCCAGGGCCAGGCGGCGGCGCAGGGTCTGGTCCACGCGGCCGGCCCGGAGCGCCTCCAGGAAGGCCGGGTACTGCTCGGGGCTGGTCAGCACCGCCACATCGGCATGGTTCTTGGCAGCGGCCCGCACCATGGCGGGCCCGCCGATGTCGATGTTTTCGATGGCGGTCTCGAAGGCCACCGACGGATCGGCCACCGTCTCCCGGAAGGGGTAGAGGTTCACCACCACCACGTCGATCGGGGCAATGCCCTGGGCGTCCAGGTCGGCCTGGTGGGAAGGCTCGTCGCGGCGCGCCAGGATGCCGCCGTGGATGCGGGGGTGGAGGGTCTTGACGCGCCCCCCCAGGATCTCGGGGGCCCCGGTGTGCTCCGCGACCTTGGTCACGGCAAGGCCAGCGGTCTGCAGCGCCGCGGCGGTGCCACCACTGGAGATCAGCCGATACCCTGCCTCGATCAGGCCCTGGGCCAGGGGCACAAGCCCCTCCTTCTCGGACACGCTCAGGAGGGCCGTGGGGGCCATGGCTGCAGCTGCGATGGTTGTCAGGCCAACCTACGCAGCAGCATCCCCGCCGCCCGGAGACCACGATGGCCCCCACCCCGTTCCCCCAACCGACCGACGGGACCGACGCCGGTCTGATTCGCCAGGGTCCCCGTCGCGGCGACCAGCGGCTGGTGCTGCTGCATGGCTGGGGTGCCGACGCCGATGACCTGCTCGATCTCGGCGCCCTGCTGGTGGGCCCCGAGGTGGGTGTGGTGGCCCTGCAGGCTCCGCTGCCCCATCCGGCCGGGATCGGGCGCCAGTGGTACGACCTTCAGCAGCCCGGCTGGCCGCAGCTGCCCGCCGCCCGCGCCGACCTGCAGCGGCGCCTGCTCGCCCTGGATGCGGAGGTCCCCCTGAGCGCCACGGTCCTGCTGGGCTTCTCCCAGGGGGCCGCCATGGCGCTCGATGTGGGGACGCGGGGGCCTGGCCTGCCTGTGGCCGCCCTGGTCGGCTGCAGCGGCTACCCCCACCCCGACTGGCAACCGGGAGCCGTGCAGGGGCCAGAGACGAGCCGGATCCTGCTCACCCATGGCGAGCTGGACCCGGTGGTGCCGGTGGCAGCCAGTGAGGACCTGCGTCAACGCCTCAGCGCAGGGGGGCATGGCGTCGAGCTGCACCTCTTCCCTGGCGGTCACACGATCGACAGCAGCCTGTTCGAGACGATCAGGGCTTTCATCCGGCGGGCCTGGACCTGACGGCAGGGGGGCTGGAGGGTGGAACCGGCAGGACGGTGTCCGCCCCTGGAAGGCGCAGCGGATGCGCTCAGACGAAGGCGTACTCGTACTCCTCCATCTCTTCCCAGTCATCGGAAGCGAGGGCCTCGATGCCTTCGAACAGCACGTCCTCACCGATCGTGTCGACGATGGAACGCAGGGAAGGGAACAGGAAGTGGTTCTCTTCGGCGTACTGGGCGCTGAACAGACCCTTCTCGCCCCAGAAGAAGCGATCGGTGGTGTGTTCGTTGCGGCGCACGTTGAGGATGGCCGGGGGCACCAGCGCCTGCTCGGCGATGTAGCGGCGGGCCGCTGTGACGGGCTTGTGGGAGCCGGTCTCCAGATTGAAGGTGGCCACGTGGGCAAGCACCCGCTGGCCGGCGAGACGGCGGCGGCTGATCCGCTTGCGCTTCTTTGACATGGGGCAGATCCCGGAGACGGGAGGGTGGAGGGGGACGAGGAGGAGCGAACGGGGGGACCCGCCTGCAGTGGAGCCGGGACAAAGGGAACCCAGCACGAACGACGCCCAACCGACTGAGAACCGCAGGTGCAGTGGGCCACCGTCGTCAGATCCCGGTCCGCCCATTCGGACAGGGACCAGCAGATTGAGCGGGCCAGTCTGTGGCCCTCCCACTGCTGTAGCCTCGGATGAGCGAAAGCGCAACTCCGGCTGTGGCGACGACAGCTCACGGCCCGGGAGCGGCCCGCGAGGTATTGGTCGATACGGACATCTTAAGACTTTTTCTCGGATTTCACTGCATCCCGCGAAAATTTCCCGGGATGGCCGGTTCGGAGGCCCCATGGCCGTCTCCCAGGGCTTTCTGAGCCTGCTGAAGTTCCAGCTGGCCCAGTTCGCCGACCGCCCCGACGTGCAGTCCCTGGTGGTCTATGTCACCGAACCGGGGGAAAGGGAGGGCGAAGGGCCCAGCCTGGTTCCGGTGGGCCAGTGGCCGGCCGGCGGCCTGGCGCTGCCGGCGATCGCGGTCGACAGTCCATTGCGGGCTCCCGCCGAGCGGCGGCGCTGGCTTCCCCTGAGGCATCAGGGGGTGCTGCTGGGCGCCCTGCAGGTGGACACCCTGGAGCTGCCCTGGCCCGAACCCCTGCGCCAGCGCCTGCAGGCGGTGGCGCTGTGCCTCACCGAAGGGCTGTGCCTGGATCTGGAACAGCAGCGGCTGCAGCAGCGGCTGCATCACCAGCAGGAACAGCTCGGTGTGCTGCTGCATCAACTGCGCAATCCCCTGGCCGCCCTGCGCACCTTCGGCCAGCTGCTGCTGCGGCGCCTGGAGTCCGACGAACGCAACCGCCCGCTGGTGGAGGGCCTGCTGGCGGAGGAGCGCCAGCTGCAGCGCTACGTGGAGGCGATCAGCCGACTGGACGCCGGCGGAGGGGCCATGGCCGGCACGGGCGCCCCCCCACCGCTGCTGCTGCCCCCCACCCTGGGGGGGGCAGCAGGCCAGCCCTTGCCCCCGCTGCTGACGCCCCTGGTGCAGCGGGCCGCCGCCACGGCGGCCCTGCAGTCCCGCCCGTGGTTCGGCCCGGACGTCCAGCCGACCTGGCAGGGAGACAGCGGCGCCGTGGCGGAGATCCTGGCCAACCTGCTGGAAAACGCCTTCCGCTACAGCCCCGCCGCCGCCGCCGTGGGGCTGCACTGCCGCCCCCAACCCCAGGGCGGCTGGGAGCTGGTGGTCTGGGATGGAGGGCCTGCGATCGCCGTCGAGGAGCGCGAGCGGATCTTCACCAAGGGGGAGCGCGGCAGCAGCAGCGCCGATCTGCCGGGCACGGGGCTGGGCCTCGCCCTCGCCCGGGAGCTGGCCCGCAACCTGGGGGGGAACCTGGAGCTGGTCTGCCCGCCGGCCGCCATCGACACCACCCTGCCCGCCCAGGGCAACGGCTTCAGGCTCACCCTGCCACCGCCCGCAGAGCCGCGCCCATGAGCAGCAGGGCCAGAGACTCCGTCCATTCCACGCAGGCCCCATAGGTATCGCCGCTGTGGCCGCCGAGGCGGCGGCCCAGTCGCAGCGGCACCAGCACCGCCGGCGCGAGCCCCAGCACGGCCAGGCCCGACCAGGGCCGTCCGCCCGCCGCGATGGTGAGCAGCACGGGCACCGGCAGCGCCAGCAGGGCGGGCCGCAGCTCACGCGCCAGGCCGCGCCAGTGGTCCCGATGGAAGGCGGCAGTCCCTCCGCCTCCCTGCGGCCGGGCGCGCAGATAGGGGAACCACTGCATCGCCACCAGCGGGGAGAGCCGCGCCCAGAAGCCTGCCCACACCAGGGCCAGCGGTGCGGCCCCGGCCAGGGACAACAGCCCGGCGGCGCGCAGCAGCGCCAGCAGCAGGGCCGCCTGAACCCCGGAGGCGCCGATGCGGCTGTCCGCCATGGCCTCGAGGGCCCGCGGCCCGGCGGCCAGCCCATCGGCCGTGTCCAGGGCGCCATCGTGATGCAGACCACCGCTCAGCAGCAGCCCCAGGGCCATCACCAGGGCCACCTGGGCGCCGAGGGGCAGCCAGCGGGCGGTCCCCAGCCAGAGCAGGGCCTGCAGACCGCCGAGCACCAGACCGATCAGGGGCGCGAACCGCGCGATGCGGGCAAAGCTGGGCCTGACCCGGGGCCAGGCCGGCAACACCGTGTAGAAGACCCAGGCTCCAGCCAGATCCCGGAACCAGTCGGGTGATCCCCTCATCCCAGCTCAGGCATCTCGGGACACGGACACACGGCCTCTAGCGTCGGAGCAGAACCGGCGCGGCGCCATCAGCTTCCCACCGCCACCCTTCAGCTACGCCATCACGGCGCGCTGCGAACGCACCCGGGCCCGCTGCGGCTGTTTTCATACCCCCCACGGCCCGGTCCACACGCCGCGCTTCATGCCCGTCGGCACCCTGGCCACGGTCAAGGGGGTGATGCCGGCGCAGCTGGTGGGGACCGGCGCCGAAATGGTTCTGGCCAACACCTACCACCTGCACCTCCAGCCCGGGGAGGAGATCGTCCGCGAGGCCGGGGGCCTGCACCGGTTCATGGGGTGGACCGGCCCACTGCTCACGGATTCCGGCGGTTTCCAGGTGTTCAGCCTGGGGGACATCAACCGGATCGATGACGAGGGCGTGACGTTTCGCTCGCCCCGCGACGGGCGACAGATCGCCCTCACCCCGGAGCGCTCCATGGCCATTCAGATGGCCCTCGGGGCCGACGTGGCCATGGCCTTCGATCAGTGCCCGCCCTTCCCGGCCAGCGAGGCGGACGTGGCCGCCGCCTGCCGCCGCACCCATGCCTGGCTGGAGCGCTGTGTGGCCAGCCACCAGAAGAGCGACCAGGCCCTCTTCGGCATCGTGCAAGGGGGGTGTTTCCCCCGACTGAGGGAGGAGTCTGCCCGGGTGGTGGCGGCGATGGACCTGCCGGGCATCGCCGTGGGCGGGGTGAGCGTGGGCGAACCGGTCGAGGCGATGCATCGCGTCGTGCGCCAGATGGGGCCGCTGTTGCCCGACCCGAAACCCCACTACCTCATGGGGGTCGGCAGCCTGCGGGAGATGGCCCTCGCGGTGGCCGAGGGCTTCGATCTGTTCGACTGCGTGCTGCCGACCCGGCTGGGGCGCCATGGAACCGCCCTGGTGGGTGGCGAGCGCTGGAACCTCCGCAATGCCCGCTTCCGCCATGACCACAGCCCCCTGGATCCCGGCTGCCCCTGCCCGGCCTGCACGGGCCATAGCCGGGCCTACCTGCATCACCTGATCCGGGCCGGGGAGATGCTGGCCAAGACGCTGCTGAGCCTTCACAACATCACCCAGCTGGAACGGTTCAGCAACGCGATGGGCCAGGCGATCCGGGAAGGCTGTTTTGCAGAGGATTTCGCTCCATGGGAAGCCGATTCCCCGGCCGCCCACACGTGGTAGCGTCCGGCTCTCGCTGATTGACTTGCAGGGATGGCCGTCTCCGCGCTGCTGGCTACCACCTCGTTCCACACCCTGGCCCAGCTGCCCGAGGCTTACCAGGCCTTCGGTCCCCTGGTGGACATTCTGCCGATCATTCCCTTCTTCTTCCTGCTGCTGGCCTTCGTCTGGCAGGCCTCGGTCGGCTTCCGCTGATCGGTCCCTCCCCGTCCGGCCAACGCCCCAGGAACCAGGAAGGCAGGTCCCGGACGCCGAGATGGCTGGGTGCCGGGCAGGCTGACCGGCTCGAAAACCAGCAGGCCAGAGAGGAACGTCAGCCGGCTCGGATCACGTCCCAGGCAAAGGCCGGCAGCGCCAGCATCCGCCTCCAGCGGCTCGGTTCCTGGATCAGCCGGTACAACCATTCGATCTGCAGGGCTCCCATCCAGGCGGGGGCCCTTTTTTTGACGCCTGCCCAGACGTCGAAGCTGCCTCCCACGCCCATCCAGAGCCCCCCGCGCCGACCCCCCAGGTGCTGGATCCAGACTTCCTGCCGGGGCACCCCGAGCGCCACCAGCACCAGGTCCGGGGCTGCGGCGAGGAGCCGGGCCTCCAGGGCAGGCCAGGCTTCAGGCGGCTGGTAACCATGCAGCGCGAAGACCAGGTCCAGTTCGGGCATCCTCTGGCGCAGGCTTCCCGTGAGCTGCTCCATCACCTCGGGGGACGCCCCCACCAACGCCACCCGCCAGCCGTGGCTGGCGGCATGGGACAGCAGGCTGTGGGCCAGTTCGATCCCCGGGCTGCGGCGCACCTTGAACCCCTGACGCCCGAGGGCCCACACGACCCCGGCGCCATCCGGAATCACCAGCTGGGCCGCGTCGATCGCCGCGCCCAGAGCGGGGTTGGCCCGGGCCGCCATCGTCATCTCGGCATTGAGGGTCACGATCTGACCGCCGCCGGCCGCGTGGAGGGCCAGGGCGGCGGCCTTCACGTCCGGGCAGACATCCACCGGCACGGAGAGCACCTGGGTGCGCAGGGGAGGGCGCCCCGCTTCGGTTGCCTTCGCTGCCATGGAGGGTGACGCCGCGGGAGAGAATCTATGGCTGGCCCTGAACGGAGGCCCCGTTCCCTTGCCCATGCCCCCATCCGAGCTCGTCCGGACAGCACCGAGCCCCCTGCAGGCCTCAGGGGGTGACCAGGCCTGGGCCCTGCTGCAGGAACTGGACCAGCAGATCCAGAAGGTGGTGATCGACCGCCAGCATCCGATCACCGGCCTGCTGCCCGCCAGCACGGCCCACACCGTGCATGGCAACTACGGGGATGCCTGGGTCCGGGACGGGGTCTATGCGATCCAGTGCGTGTGGGGGCTGGCCCTGGCCCATCGCCGGCTGCGGGGCCCCTGCCGCCGCGCCTTCGAGCTGGAGCAACGGGTCCTGCTGCTGATGCGGGGGCTGATGAACGCCATGCTGCGCCAGGCCCCCAAGGTGGAGCGGTTCAAGCACAGCCTGCAGCGTGGGGATGCGCTGCACGCCAAGTTCGACACCGCCACGGGCTCGCCGGTGGTGCCGGACGACGGTTGGGGCCATCTCCAGCTGGATGCCACCGCCCTCTTCCTGCTGCAGCTGGCCCAGCTGACCCGCTCGGGCCTCGTGGTGGTGCAGAGCCAGCACGAGTGCGATTTCGTCCAGAACCTGGTGTACTACGTGGCCCGGGCCTACCGGGTCGCCGATTACGGCATCTGGGAGCGGGGCGACAAGGGCAACCACGGGCTGCCCGAGCGCAATGCCAGCTCGATCGGGATGGTGAAGGCGGCGCTGGAAGCCCTGGAAGGGCTGGATCTCTACGGCCCCCACGGAGATGGCAGTTGCTGCCTGGTGATTCCCCACGACGCCATCGTGCGCCTGCGCCGGGCCCTGCAGGGGCTCCTGCCCCGGGAATCGGGCAGCAAGGAGGTGGATGCCGCCTGCCTGGCGGTGATCGGCTATCCCGCCTGGGCGGTGGAGGATCGGGAGCTGGCCGAGCGCACCCGCAACAAGATCCGGGCGGAGCTGGGCGGCGCCTACGGGTACAAGCGCTTCCGCCGCGACGGCCATCAGACCGTGGTGGAGGACCACACCCGCCTCCACTACGAGCGGGAGGAACTGGCGCAGTTCGAGCACATCGAGTGCGAGTGGCCGCTCTTCTGGGCGTATGAACTGGTGACGGCCTGCTGCGAGGAGCGCTGGAACGAGGCACGCCAGTGGCGGGGCCGGCTGGCCAGCGTCAGCCTGGTCGTGGAGGGGATCCCGCTGCTCCCGGAGCTCTATCTGGTGCCGCAGGAAGCCGTGGAGCGGGAACGGCGCCAACCCGGCAGCCAGCCCCGCCAGCCCAACCCGAACGTCCCCCTGCTGTGGACCCAGAGCCTCACCTGGCTGGGCGACCTGCTCCTGGCCGGCCTGATCACCCCGGCCGACCTCGATCCCTGCGGACGGCGCCATCCGGCCCCGCCCCGGGCGGACCAGGTGCTCGTGGCCCTGGTGCCCGGCAGCGCAGCCGTGGCCTCAGCACTGGCGGAGGGGGGCCTGCCCACCACCATGGTCAGCCCTGGTGGCGAGGAGGAGGCCGCCACCGGCCGTGAGGCCGGGGGTGAGACCATTCGCATCCAGGGTTCCCAGGCCCTGGCCCGGCGTCTGGCCCAGGTGGGCGCGAACCCCCGGCTGGGGCTGTCGGGTCATCCGCCCGTGCGGATGGAGACCCTGGCCACGGCGCGGCTGTACCGCGGCCCCCGGCCCGATGGCCCGGGAGAGGAGCGGCTCGCCTTCATTCCGGCCGTGCTGGAGGAGGGCACCTTCTACCTGGTCGATGACCCGGAGCAGCTGGTCGACACGGTGGAAGCGGAGTTGCGCATGCTGCAGCGGCAGTGGCGCGGTCCCGGCGCACCGCTGCTGCTCGTGCCGGTGGCCGAGGCGACCTTCCGCAGCGATCCCGCCCCCTTCTTCGCCCTGGGGGCCCAGTTGCTGGCCGGCGATGTGCAGGGAGTCCCCGTCCAGCTCGGCAGCCTGGACGAGCTGGCCGAACGGGCCCACTGGGTGGACCTGCCGCCGCAGGCGACCGCCGCCGCCCCGGCCTCTGAAGCCGCGGGTCTGCCGCTGCTGGCGAGCACCCGCCAGGCCCCCCTCTCCGCCGCCGAGGAACAGGAACTCGAGCGCGACGATCTGAGCATCGGCGAGCTGGCCGAGCGGCTCTGGCAGAGCACCTCCCTGGAGGAACAGGGGGAGGTGCTGGAGCAGCTGGTCCGTCGGCTCGGGCTCGAGGCGGTGCTCCACGGCCCCCATGGCCAGCAGGCCGTCTCCCTGCGCAGCCTGCTGGAGGAGGTCTACCGCCGGGCCCTCGCCGAGACGGACTGGGATGTGGTGCGCCGGGTGGCCGGTTGCCTGGGGCTGGTGCACCCCCAGCTGGAGGATGCCCTGACGGACCTGCTGGTGCGGCAGCGGCAGGTGGTGGTGGGCCGCAACTACACGCGCGACTCCCTGCTCACCGAACCCCAGGGGAGCGCGGCGATCGCGGAGATGATCCGGCAGTTCAGCGGTGAGGACAGCCGCGAATGGATGTTGCAGCAGGAACTGCTGCTGGCCCTCGATGGGCTGGCCCGCCACGAACCCCGCCTGCTCAGCGGCAGCCTCACCCTGCAACTCGGCCAGTTGCTGCTGCTGCTGACGAGTGAACTGGCCGCCGAAGACGACCTCAGTCCGAGCGAGGCCTTCGAAGCGCTCTGCGGCCAGCCCCCCCACGCGATCCGTCGCCGCCTGCAGGCCCTGCTCGCGGACGTGGAGCATGCCAAGGCCTCCCTGAAACGCAAGGAGCAGCTCCACGTCAGCGGGCGGGTGCACTGGAGTGTCCCGCCCCCGCTGGAGGAACTGCCCAGCGGCAACTGCTGGCTTCAGCACCGGGTGCGCCTCGGGGCCCTGGGCCAGGTGCCGCGGGACTTCTACGCCGGCATCTGGGAACTGCTCCACCACTGCCGCGGCATCGTCATCGGCGACAAGCTGGAGAAGCGCAACCGGCTGGCCAGCGGGCCCCTGCTGAGCGAGAAGACGCCGGGAGAGCGGAACTTCGCCTCGCTGATCGAGCATCTGCTCAGCAAGATCGAGGCTCCGGAATACCGCCAGCTCTGCACCGAGACCCTGATCACCCTGATGGCCTTCGCGGGAGCCAATCCCCAGGTGTCCTTCGAGGATGACCTGGCCCTGGACGTCGTCATCGGCCACGCCGTGCGGGTGGGCTGGCAGCAGCGCCATCCCGAGGTGAGCGATGAGGAGTACGGGGCCCACAAGGCCGCCGCCTGGGATGCCTTCTACCGCTCGTCCCCGGCCCATTGCCGCCACTGGCAGCTGGAGGCCCTGCGTCAGCTGACCCTGGACGGCTGAGTTCGGATCGGCGGATCCACGGTCAGAGCGGCTGCTCCAGCGTCATGCAGAGGCTGGGTTGATCCACGCACTGCTCGATCAGGTCGGCCAGCAGCAGCGCCCGCGAAGCCTGGAGGCCATCCACGGCAGGGGTTTCCTGACCACGGACGCACTGGAGGAAGTGCTCGAGTTCGGCGTAGAGCGGCTCGATCGAGGTGGTGCTGACCTCCTCGATCACCCCATCGGAGCGGTAGACCAGTTCGCCATGGTCGGCGCTGACCGATTCATGGGCGCGCCTGTGGATGTGCAGCGTGCGGTTGAGGAAGTCGGTCTCCACCAGCGAAGCGCGGCAATGGGCGCTCAGGCTGCGAATCTTGCGGTGGGCCATCTTGCTCGCCGTCAGGCTCGCCACCACGCCGTTGGCAAAGGCCAGGGTGGCATTCACGTAGTCGATCGGACCCTCGCCGGACCGCCCCCCGGCCGCCGCCAGTCGCACCACGGGGGCCCCGGCCAGCTCCAGCACCAGGTCGATGTCATGGATCATCAGGTCCAGCACCACCGACACGTCGTTGGCACGATCCGGATGGGGACTGTGGCGGCGCGCCTCGAGCACCACCACCTCCTCTCCCGCCACGACCTTCATCAGTTCCCGGAAGGCGGGGTTGAACCGCTCGATGTGACCCACTTGGAGCAGCACCGAGGCGGCCTCGGCGGCGGCGATCAGGTCAGAGGCCTCGTCCTGGCTGGCGGCGATCGGCTTCTCGATCAGCACATGGCGGCCGGCCTGCAGACAGCAGAGGCCCACCCGGTGATGCAGCAGGGTGGGAACGGCGATGCAGACCGCATCCACCAGGGGAAGCAGCTCCTCGAAGGAGGGAAACCAGCGGCATCCGAACTGCTCGGTCGCGAGCTGCCCACGCCGGACATCCGGATCCGCCACGCCCACCAGATCGGCATCCTTGAGGAGGCTGAGCACCCGGGCGTGGTGCCAGCCCATGTTGCCGATGCCGATGACACCCACGCGAACCGGGTTCATGGCAAGGGCACCCAAACAGCGGAATTATCAGGGATCAAGGCTCCCCCACGGGCTCGCGGGGCCCAGCCGCCACAGAGGCGGTCGGCGGGCCCTCGCTGCGGCGCTCGATGGCCACCCGGGCGATCCGCGGACCTTCCATCGCCTGGATGTGGAACTGGTACCCCTTCCAGCGCAGGCTCTCCCCAGCGGCGGGGATGTGCTGGAGCCGCTCCAGCAGGAATCCCGCCAGGGTGTGGTGGCCTTCGGCCTCCGGCAGGGGCAGGGGCAGATGCCGGTTGAGTTCAAAGATCTCCAGGTCCCCCGCCACCGACCACAGCCCCTCGCCGAGCTGCTGGAGGTCATCCTGCAGTTCCTGGGGATCGTCATCCTCACCGACGATCTCGCTGGTGAGGTCGGCCACCGTGACCAGCCCCTCGGTGCCCCCATGTTCGTCGACCACGACCAGGAGCGGCTGGCCGCTGCGGATCAGCGGGAGCAGGTCGGCCAGGGAGGTGCTCTCCTGCACCTGGGCCACGGGCACCACATAGGGAGCCAGCGGTGAGTCGGCACTGAGCAGGCCCCGGGCGATCGGATCGGCCAGCCGCCGCAGATCCAGCAGACCGCGCACGTCGTCGAGGGACTGACCGATCACGGGAAAGCGCGCGTGGGCGGTGTCGTGCACGGCCCGCATCAGCTCGGCGAAGGTCACATCCACCGGCAGGGTCACCATGCCGGAACGGGGAACCATCACCTCCCGCACCATCGTGTCCCGCAGGGAGAAGACCCCTTCGAGGATGTTGCGCTCATCGGGCATCAGCCCGGTGACACTGCCGGATTCGATCAGGGTTTCCAGCTCGCCGGCCGAGAGCAGGGGCACCAGCTCGTCCCAGTTGCGGGGAAGCCCGAGCAGGCGCAGCAGGATCCCCCCCATCCGCTCGATCAGTCCGATCAGGGGGGCAAGGCTGCGGGTCACCGCCGCCAGCAGAGGGGAGAGCCGCAGGGCGGACTCTTCGGGGCGATGCAGGACCCAGGCCTTCGGGGCGAGCCCCCCCACCAGGGTGGCGCCCAGCACCAGGGCCAGAAAGACGCCGGCATCCACCCACGACGGGGGCATCCCAGCCCCGAAGACGGAGACGGTCAGCCGTTCCGCCACGCCCCGCCCAGCCCAGCCGATCGCCACCAGGGCGAGCACAGCCCCCAGCTGGGTGGCGACCAGCACCCTGCGCAAACGCTGCTGAAGCACGGCCACGGCCCTGGCGCCGGGCTCGCCGCTCTCCACCAGCTGGCTGACCCGGCTGGGCCTCAGCCGGATCACGGCCAGTTCCCCCGCCGAGAAGAAGGCCAGCAGGGCCACGAGCACCAGCAGGGCCAGCAGCTGCATCACATCCCCCGAGGCCCGGCGGACCGTGGCAGGGCAAGCAGGGGATGTCGCAGGCCGTCGGCTTGGATGATGGCGCTCCGGTGGACGGCACGAACCCTAAGGCTTGCGGGTGTACACGACCGGCTTGGGCAACCGGGAGCACCGGTTCCCAACGCCGGACGGGACCGCGCACACCCCGGTTCGAGTGGGGGTCGCGAGGATCGAACTCGCCTAAGGCGGATTATGAGTCCGCTGCATTCACCAGATTGCTAGACCCCCGCAGCGGGAGGTCTACCACAGGCCCCGCACCGGGGGGGACCAGGTGGAGCCCGTGTCCTGCCAGGGGGTCTGGGCGGGCTGCTCGTTGCCGAGGTTGCCGGAGAAGCCGTTCGAGACATCCGCCGTGCGCCAGGGCATCGGATCGCTCTGGTTCTCGTTCAGCACCTGGTAGGTGTTCTGGATGGCCGATCCGTCCCAGATGATGGCCTGGTCTGGGAAGCCGAACCCCATCATCCGGGTGCCGTCACCACCGCCCATGGCGATGCCGAGCAGGTCGGTGATCTGGTTGGTGATGCTCACACCGCGGGCATACGGGGCGGTGTAGCTGTAGTAACGGCGCTCCACCAGGCTGGGCACGGTCTGAACCGCCTCACAGCGGGTGACCTCGACGGGGGCCGGCGGCCGCCCATCCAGACCGCCACCGCCCGTCAGCGGAGCCTCGAGGGTGGTGGTGCAGACGATCGGACTGGCCTGAGCGGGTGCGGCCGGCGCCAGGGTGATCGCCAGGGCGGCAGTCCCCAGCGCCAGCAGCGCTACGGGTCCGAACCGAGCTGGGAACTGCGCTGGGAACGGAACTGAGGTGTGGGGTTCCAACAACTGGGGGTTCGCCATCGCCAGTGATCTCCGAGGGTGCCGGGGGGGGGGGCTGCGATCGGCCGTCCGCGACGGACAACACGACCAGGGTGGACGCAAACTAATCAAGACAACGCCGTTCGACCAGTCTTGTCCAGGCTTTCCTCGTCGAATCCATCCGGTTCCGCGCCACTCACCCGGGCGCTTCTGCCGGCCACCCCCGCAGCGAGGCGCCAGGAACTGCTGGATCGCCTGGCCCATGGGGCCTACCGCCACGGCAGCTTCACCCTGGCCTCGGGCCGCACCAGCGACCATTACGTGAACTGCAAACCTGTGAGCCTCAGTGGCGTGGGCCTCGCGCTGCTCGCCCCCCTGCTGCTCGAGCAGGTGGAAGCGGAGGCCGTCGCCGTGGCCGGTCTGACCCTGGGGGCCGATCCCCTCGTCAGCGGCGTCGCGCTGCAGGCGGCCCTCGAGGGCCGCGGCCTCGACGCCCTGATCGTGCGCAAGGAGGCCAAGGGCCACGGCACCGGCGCCTGGCTGGAGGGCCCCCTGCCCAGCCCCGGCAGCCGCATCACGGTGCTGGAGGACGTGGTCACCAGCGGCGGCTCCTCGCTCAAGGCCGTCCTCCAGCTGCGGGAGGCCGGCTATCGGGTGGAGCGGGTGGTGACGATCGTCGATCGCCAGGAGGGCGGAGCTGAGGCGATGCAGGCCGCCGGTCTGGAGCTCTGCAGCCTCTTTCTGCTCGATGAGGTGGCGTCCCGGGCGGCTGAACTGTGATGGAGACCATCTGGGGCTGGGCACCGGCGCAGCCCGCCCGCCTGGAGCGGAGCGTGAGCCTGCTGCACCTCACCGGGCCGGACACGCGACGCTTTCTGCACGGCCAGACCAGCGCGGCGATCGAGCAGGCCGCGGCGGGCGCCTGGGTGCCCACCTGCTGCATCGGCCCCACGGGGCGGATGCTGGCCCTGGTGGAGGTGCTGGTGGAGGAGCAGGGGGCCTGGCTGGTCGTCACCGCAGGCGATGGCGCAGCGGTGCGGCAATCCCTCGACCGGGTTCTGTTCCCGGCCGATCAGGTGACCCTGGGCCCCCTGGAGACCGCGCTGCTGGTCAGCCCGGTCGATCCGCCAGGCGAGCCCGCCGCGGATGCGACGCCCCTCGCCTGGGCCGAGCTGCCGGGCGGAGGGGGGTGGCGGATGGGCAGCCACATCCTGGTGCCGCTCGCCCCCGGCGTCCCCGGGAGCTGCCCTGCGGAGCTGGCGCAGCGCCCGCGGCTGGAACCCCACGAGCAGGAACGCTGGCGCATCCAGCAGGGCCTGCCGGCGGTGCCGGGGGAAATCAATGCGTCCACGAACCCCTTCGAGCTGGGGCTGGCCGAGCGGGTCAGCCTCGCCAAGGGGTGTTATGTGGGCCAGGAGACCCTGGCCAAGCTCGCCACCTACGACGGGGTGAAGCAACAGCTGCGCCGCTGGCACAGCGCCGGACCCCTCCCGCCGGCCCAGGCACCGCAGCCAGGCGAGCGGCTGGTCGACCCGGACGACCCGCTCGGGGGTCGTCTCGGCACGGTGACCTCGGTGCTGCAGCTGCCCTCGGGCGACTGGATCGGGCTGGCTCTGGTCCGGCGCCAGGCCCTGCTGGCCCGGGAGCTCCGGCTCGGGGACGACCCCCAGGGGCCCCGCCTGCAGCTCTCGGTGCCGCCGACCTTCGTGCCCCCACCGGTGGGGGCGGGCGCTCAGGCTCCCTGATCCAGCATCCAGCACACCACCGCCCAGGTGGCGAGGTTGTCATCGCGGTTGTAGCGGAAGATCCTCTGCAGCCGCTGGGTGCCGCCATCGCGCCGCCACTGGCGCCACCACAGCAGGCAGCGGGCCCCATCGACCCCGCTCTGCGACCAGCGGAACCCGAGCCAGCTGGCCACCGCCTTGAGGCCGTAGCTGCTCACGGGCAGCCGCCAGTGGCGGCGCAGGCGCGCGTGCACATCGAGCAGGCGGGCCCGCAGCGCCGCCAGCTCCTCCTCCCCGACGCCCTGGCGCTGGGCCAGGCGCAGCAGGGCGATCGCCTCGGTCTCGCCGTAATGGAGCACCGGCCAGTCCGGATAGCGGGCCAGGAGACGCCGCAGCCGATGCCACAGCCGCGCTTCGCCATGGGCATGCAGCGCCAGCAAGGGCTGGTAGCGGCCGCTGGCCGCCAGGCCGGGCCGCCAGCGGCCGTCGTCAGCCCGCGGCACCACCACGAAGCCGTGGAGGAAGTCGTCCCGGGCGTCGGGATCCGACTCGATGTCATAGAGGAGGACGCCTGGACATCCCGCCAGCTCCGGCAAGGGATCGGCGGGGCCCGCGCCGGCCCCAGCGGTCAGCCGCTCCGGTCGGCCGCTGGCCTGCACCCGGGCCTGGGCCACCAGCTGGGAGGCGATCTCCCGGTGCTGCTCACCGTGCACGGCCAGGGCCTCTGCAAGGCCGTCGGGCTCCCGGGCCGCCAGTTCGGCCAGGCTGGTGATGCCCAGCTGGAGCAGCAGCTCGCGGCGCTTGCCGCCGATCCCGCTCACTTCGCTCAGATGGCCGCTCGCCGCGGCCTCCTGGTCGCAGAGACCACGCCAGCTGCAGAGCACACACTTCTTGCGGTCCGCCACCAGCGGCGGGGGCTCCTGGCGCTGCAGCTCGGAAACGAGCCGCGCGATGGCTTCATCCAGCTGGCGCTGAAGCCCTCCCCCCAGGGAGAGCCGCTCGCGCTGCAGCCCCCGGCCGGCACCCGCCACCACGAGAGCCTCGGGCACAGGCGCCTGCTGACGCTCGGCCAGCAGGCGCCCCCACAGCGCCAGCAGCACCCGATGCTCCCGGGTGAGGCGGCGCCCCTGCCGTCCGAGCACCGGCCGGTAGGCATGGCTTCCCCAGACACTGGCACCGTTCACCCTCTCCAGCAGAACGGGATGGGCCTCCAGGTCCTCGCCGCCCGCAGCCCGGCCGCGCAGCCGCAGCCCGACCACCCCCGGCGCCCCGGCGGCACAGGCCGCCTCCCCGTGGCCCGGCCGCTGGGGCAACAGGGTCTGGAAGCTGGCCAGCTGATCGCTGAGGGCCAGGGCGCGGTGGGCCGTCCAGAGGCGCTGTCGGGAATCGCCATGGCGATCGAGCCAGGCGCGCCGCCGGCAGCGGAGCCAGCTGCGCAGCAGCCGGTCGGTGACCACAACCTGGGACATCCGGCCAGGCTAGGGAGGCAACGGATCGGGCAAGCTGGCGGGCACAGCATGCAAGGTCCATGGCTTCAGCCCCCCTGCCCCTGGAGGCTGCACCGATCAGCTTCGGCACCGATGGCTGGCGGGGCATTCTGGGTGTCGACATCACCGTCGAGCGGCTGCTGCCGGTGGCCGCGGCCGCGGCCCGGGAGCTGGAGGCCTCCGCCCCCCCGGATCTGGCCAGTCGGGAGGTGGTGATCGGCTTCGACCGCCGTTTCCTCGCCCCCGAGCTGGCCGAGGCGATCTGCGCGGCGGTGCGGGGCGCCGAGCTGGTGCCGATCCTGGCCGACACCCCCAGCCCCACGCCGGCGGCCAGCTGGGCCGTGGTGGAGCGGGGGGCCCTGGGGGCCCTGGTGATCACCGCCAGCCACAACCCCCCCGAGTGGCTGGGGCTGAAGATCAAGGGTCCCTTCGGCGGCTCGGTGGAGGGGGATTTCACCCAGCGGGTGGAAACCCGGCTGGCCGCCGGCGGCATCACGGTGCCACGACCGGGGCCGGTGCAGCGCTTCGACGCCCTGGGCACCTACCTGGCGGGCCTGAAGGCCAAGGTGGACACCACGGCACTGGCCGAGGGGCTGCAGCGCCTGGGCCTCCGCGTGATCGTGGATCCGATGCACGGCTCCGCCGCGGGCGTGCTGCCGGCCCTGCTGGGCGAGCAGGCCGTGGCCTCCGGGGCCATCGAGGAGATCCGCTCAGGCCGCGATCCCCTCTTCGGCGGCCATCCGCCCGAACCGCTCGCCCCCTACCTGCAGGAGCTGATCACGGCGGTGCAGGCCAGCACGGCCGCCGGCCGGCCGGCCATGGGGATCGTGTTCGACGGCGACGGCGACCGCATCGCGGCCGTGGATGAAACCGGCCGCTTCTGCAGCACCCAGCTGCTGATGCCCCTGTTCATCGACCACCTGGCCGGCTGCCGCCAGCTGCCGGGCACGGTGATCAAGACCGTGAGCGGTTCCGACCTGATGCAGCGGGTGGCCGAGGACCTCGGGCGCACCGTGCTGGAGAAGCCGGTGGGCTTCAAGTACATCGCCGCGGAGATGCTGGCGGGGGAGGTGCTGGTGGGCGGGGAGGAATCCGGTGGGGTGGGCTTCGGCATGCACCTGCCGGAGCGCGATGCCCCCTTCGCCGCCCTGCTGCTGATCGAGGCCCTGGTGGAGGGCGGTGTGCCGCTCGGGCAGCGGATCGATGCGCTGCAGCAGCGCTGCGGTGGCGCGGCGGCCTACGACCGGCTCGACCTGCGCCTGCCGGACATGGCGGCCCGGGGCCGGCTGGAGACCCTGCTGAACGCCACCCCCCCGGCCGAAGTGGCCGGCGCTGCCGTGCAGGAGGTGATCCGCACCGATGGGGTGAAGCTGCGGCTGGGTCCGAGCCACTGGCTGATGCTGCGCTTCTCCGGCACCGAGCCCCTGCTGCGGCTGTACTGCGAGGCCCCGGGGGAGGAGCGGGTGGCCGCGGTGCTGGACTGGGCGCGGCAGCTCGCCGAGCAGGTCTGAACCGCCCACACCCGCACCGCTCGCCCGAGCCGCGCCCCATGCCCCCCGATCAGCGGCTGCCCCGATGTGTAGCGCCCACCCCCAGCCCTCCCCAGCCCAGCCCTCCCCGGCCCAGCCCTCGGCCGGCCCGTCCGTGCTGGTGATCGCCAGCGGCAACGCCGGCAAGGTGCGCGAGTTCTCCGAGCTGCTGGCCCGACTGGGGCTCGAGCTCCACCCCCAGCCCGAGGGCCTGGAGGTGGAGGAGAGCGGCCGCACCTTTGCCGAGAACGCCCGGCTGAAGGCCGAGGCGGTGGCCCGCCGCACCGGCTGCTGGGCCCTGGCCGACGACTCCGGCCTCAGCGTCGATGCCCTGGGCGGCGCCCCCGGCGTGCATTCGGCGCGCTACGGCGACAGCGACGCCGGACGGATCGCGCGCCTGCTGCGCGAACTGGACGCGGCCGTTCAGGCCGCCGCCTCCCGGGGAGAGCCGGCCGACCGCAGCGCCCACTTCACCGCGGCCCTGGCGGTGGCCGACCCCACGGGCACCATCCGGTTGGAGGTGGAAGGCGTCTGCCCCGGCACGATCCTGCCGTCACCGCGCGGTGCGGGGGGATTCGGCTACGACCCGGTCTTCCACGTGCCTGCGGTCGGCCTCAGCTTCGCCGAGATGGACCGGCAGACGAAGCAGCGGATCGGCCATCGCGGCCGCGCCTTCGCGGCCCTGGAACCGCGGCTGCGCCAGCTGCTGCGGTCCTGAGGCCGGGCACGGGGAAGGGGCCCGGGGGATGGGCGGGGGGAGTGTCTACGAAGCGGAGCCACCGCTGGGGGGCCTGGCCACCCAGCTGCCGTGCAGCCCGTGGGGAATGGCCAGGGGGAGCTCCAGCAGGGCCTGCTCGGAGAGATCGGCGGCGTTGAGGATCACCAGATCGCTGGCAGAGCGGGCGCCATTCCAGACGACGCACAGCAGCCAGCCGTCGTCCTCCGCCACGGCCCCCGGGCGGGGCACCATCACGGGCTCGCTGACGAACCCCCGGGGCGCCGCGCTCCAGAGGCGCCGCTCACCGCTGCGCAGATCGAGCTTCTCCAGCGCCTGCAGGGGGGCATTGCCGCGCTCCTGCTCCGTCACGGCCATCCAGGCGTAGCGGGCCTCCAGCCCCTGGCGCTCCGGGTTGACCATCCCGAACTCACAGCAGCGGCGCTCCAGCCAGGTGGTTCGCACCGCTGCGTGGGGATCGTCCGCGGCCCCGGCCAGGTCGATGCGACAGCGCTGCAGCTGACCTTCGGGGATCGCCTCGAAGTCGACCTCACGGAAGTCCTCCCCCGGACCGATCGAGGGGAAATCGGCATAGAAGATCGAATCGACCACGAGCTCGCCGCTGGCCTCGTCCTCGAAGGCGTTGAGGTGGTGGAAGACGAACCCCTCAGGGGCAGGAATCTGCAGCGGCCGGGGATGGCGGGAGGCCGCCGCGCTCCCGGGGCGGGGCACCAGCCAGAACTGACCGGCCTCGCCGGGGCGGGAGGCCAGGCACTGGGCTGCTCCCTTCTGACCGAGCACATAGGGCAGCGGGTTGAAGGCCACGGCGTTCTGGAGAAACACCGCCCAGTTGGGGGTGATGGCGAAGTCATGCAGGAAGGCGAAGCCGCGGAAGCTGTCCTGGCGCTCGGCCAGCAACTGGCCGGCCCGCACGCCCGTGGCCGGATCGTCGGCCGTGGCGAACTCCATCAGCCGGATGGTGCTGGTCGGCCCGGCCTTGACGCCGAAGGTCACCATCCGGGGAGCACCGTGGTGACCGGGATCGAAACGGGGGTGGGCACTGAAGGCCTCCCCGGGCCTGAGCACCCCGTCCAGCAGGGTGAGGCCACGGGTCTCGAGGGTGAGGGGATCGAGGGCATGGGGCCCGGCCGCCTCCCAGAGGGCCAGAAGCTGATCCCCCAGGCGCACCACGTGGGTGTTGGCGATGTTCTTGAGCCGCAGGTCGAAGGCATTGGCGAACAGGCCGCCGGGCTTCTGGGTGCCGAAGACGCCCCGGTAGACGAAGCGGCCGGCCGCTTCCTCCGCCTTCCAGCCCTCGGTGCGCACGAAGCGGTTGGTGAGGCGGGCCTGACCGGCCTCGAGCTGCAGGGCGGTGATCATCCCGTCGCCGTCGAAGGGATGGTGCACCCACTGCCCGCCGCGCTCGAGCCGGCCGGGGCCATTGCGGTAGAGGCTGCCGGCCAGCTCGGCCGGGATCACCCCACGGGCCGGCTGGAGCGCCACATCGACCAGCTCCGTGGAGACGTTCCGGAAGGCGCTGGACCAGTCGGCGCGGTCGTAGGCCGCAGGACGGCTGGGAGCAAGGGTCATACCGGAACCACCGTGTCTGTGTTTGAGAATTGTGTCGAAAACAAGCTCGCATAGCGGCCGTCCCTGGCCAGCAGCTCCCCGTGGGTGCCCGACTCCACCACCTGACCGGCTTCGATCACGCAGATCCGGTCGGCATTCACCACGGTGGACAGCCGGTGGGCCACCACCAGAGTGGTGCGGTTGCTCATCAGCCGGTCGAGGGCCTCTTGTACCACCTGCTCGGAGGCTGAATCCAGGGCCGAGGTGGCCTCGTCGAGGAACAGGATCGGTGCGTTCTTGATCAGCGCCCGGGCGATGGCGATCCGCTGGCGCTGCCCCCCCGACAGCAGGGTGCCGTTCTCGCCGATCAAGGTGTCGTAGCCCTGGGGCAGACGGTCGATGAACCGGTGGGCGTTGGCGGCCTGGGCGGCGGCCACGATCTCCTCGGGGGAGGCCTCGGGATGGCCGTAGGCGATGTTGCTGGCCACGGTGTCGTTGAACAGGAAGGTGTTCTGGTCCACCACGGAGATCAGCGCGCGGAGCGAGCGCAGCGAGAGCTGGCGGAGATCGATGCCGTCGATCGTGAGGCGACCGGCGCTGGGGTCGTAGAACCGGCAGAAGAGGTCGATGATGGTGCTCTTGCCGCCGCCGCTCGCTCCCACCAGGGCCACGGTGCTGCCTCGCGGGACGGCGAGGTCGAGGTCGCGGATCACCAGCTCCTCGCCGTAACCGAAACGGACCCCCTCGGCGAGCAGTCCCTGGCTGAAGCGTTCCAGCACGCGGGGGCGCTCCGCCTCGACCGGATCGGGGGAGGTGTCGAGTATGGCGAACAGGTCCGTGGCGGCCGAGACCCCCTGCTGGAGGGTGGCGTTGGCCTTCGCCAGGCCCTTGAACGGCGCATAGCAGAGGTACAGGGAGGTGAGGAAGGCGAAGAAGCTGCCGGTGGTGCGGGTTCCGGCCATCACCGCCTCGCCGCCGTAGAGCAGCACCGCACTGAAGCCCACCGCCCCGAGCAGCTCCATCAGGGGCTGGTTGGCCAGCTTGGCGCGGGTGGTGCGCAGCGCCGAGCGGAGCACCGACTGGTTTTCCTCCTGGAAGCGCCGCAGCTCGTAGGCCTCCATCCCGAAGATCTTCACGACCCGGGATCCCACCAGGGACTCCTGCAGGTAGCTGGCCAGCCGGGCCAGGCTCGACTGACCCTGACTGGAATGGCGCCGGACCTTCTTCGAGGAGCGCAGGATCGGCAGGATCGCCACCGGGAAGAGGATGAAGGCGATCAGGGCGAGCAGCCAGTCCTGGTAGAAGGCCACCATCACCAGGGCCACCAGGGTGAGGGTGTCCTTGAAGATCGAGGAGTAGCCATCCACGATCCCGGTCTTGACGAGGTTCACATCACTCAGCACCCGGGAGATCAGGCCTGAGGAGGGATGGCGATCGATGTACGCCTGGGGCAGCTCCATCACCTTGGCCGCCAGGTCGGAACGCAGGTCTGCGGTGATCGACTGGCTCACGCTTTCGGTGAGATAGGCCCCGAGGTACTGACAGACGGCCCGCAGGGTGATGACCCCGAGGATGACCGCGGGCGCCGCATAGAGCCGGGTTCGATCACTCCCCGGCAGGATCTCATCGAAGAGGTAGCGGATCACCAGGGGCACGAAACCCGTGGAGGCGCCGTAGCCCAGGTTGAAGAGCAGGGCCAGCAGGAACGTGGGCCACAGGTAGCGCTTCCCGTAGGCGAAAAAGCGCCCGTAGACATCCACACTCATGACAGCAGGTCCACCAGTTCATCCGCCGCCCGCTCGGAAGCGCCGGGCGGCCCCATCCTGCTCCTGAGGTCCTCCACCGCCGCGCTGACGGCGGCGGGTTCGGCCAGCAGGCCCCGCAGGGCCCCCACCAGGTTGGGCACCGACACGGCCTGCTGCAGGAGTTCGGGGAACACCCCCCGCCCCAGGATCACGTTGGGCAGGCCCAGCACCCGGTGGCGGGTGATCAGCCTGGCCAGCAGGTGGGTGAGCCAGGAGAAGCGGTAGACGATCACATGGGGGCAGCCGAGCAGGGCGGCCTGCAGGGTGGCCGTGCCCGACGTGATCAGACCGGCATCGGCCGCGGCCAGCAGGTTGTAGGTATCGCCCTGGATGCAGGTCACCGGCAGTGGGGCCTGGCCGGCGACCTGCTCCAGGAAGGCCTGATCCACGGTGGGAGCCTGCAGCAGCCCCACCTGCCAGCCCTCACTCCGGAAGATCGCGGCGGCGCCGAGCAGCGCAGGCAGCAGCAGGCGGATCTCCGCCCTTCGGCTGCCGGGCAGCAGCAGCAGCAGGCGCTGATCGACGCGGAAGCCGTGGCGGCGCAGGGTTTCCTCCCGGCCGACGGTCACCTGGAGTTCATCCACGAGGGGATGGCCCACATAGCGGGCGAAGGAGCGGCCGTAGGCGTTGAAGAGGGGCTCCTCGAACGGGAAGATGACCGCCAGCCGGTCGATGAACCGCGCCATGCGGCGGGCCCGGCCCCGCCCCCAGGCCCACACCTGCGGCGCGATGTAGAAGAAGACGGGAATGCCCCGGCGGTGGGCCTGGCGGGCGACCAGCAGGTTGAAGCCCGGGTAGTCGATCAGCACCACCGCATCGGGGCGGTGGTGGTCCATCTGGTGCTTCAGCAGCTCCATCACCCGGTGATGCCGCCCGAGGCTGCCGATGATCTCGATCAGCCCCACCGCCGAGAGACTGCGGATGTCGGCCAACGGGGTCAGCCCGGCGGCCCGCAGTTGCTCGCCCCCCACGCCGACCGCCTTCAGCCGGGGCAGGCGCCGCCGCAGGGCCTCGAGCAGAAACCCCCCGTGCAGGTCGCCGGAGGCCTCCCCCGCCACCAGCAGCACCCTCGGCCGGCGGGCGCCCTCAGCCATGACGGCCGGCATCCCGCTGGCGCAGGAGGCTCTGCACCGCATCGGCCAGGGAGGTGAGCGCCTCGGGATCCAGCAGCAGGGGCACGGCGGCCACGCCGGCACGCTGGCTGGCCGGGATGCGGTGCCAGTCCTTGACGGTGGTCACGAGGGTGGCTCCTCCCCTGGCCTGGGCCAATGCCGCCAGCCGGTCCATGTCAGCCTGAGCATAGGGGTGGTGATCCGGGAACACCTCGGTGGCCACCAGGTGCAGGCCGGCGTGACGCAGGGCGGCAAAGAACTTGCGCGGCAGTCCGATCCCGCAGAACGCCAGCAGGGGTCGATGGCGAAGGCTGGGGGCGGGATGCACGCTGGTGGGCACCGCCAGCCAGGGCTTGTCCGCCGGCCAGCCCTCGGGAGCGGCGTCGGCGGCGGAGCCAGTGAGCACGAGCAGGTCGGCACGACCGAAGTGCGACGCCGGCTCCCGCAGGGGACCGGCCGGGAAGAGCAGGCCGTTGCCGAGCCCATGGCGGGCATCCAGCACGGTCACGTCACAGTCACGGGCCAGGGGCCAGTGCTGCAGACCGTCATCGAGCAGCAGCAGTTCCGCCCCCTCCGCCACCGCCTGGCGGGCGGCGGCCCTGCGATCGGAACCCACCCAGACGGGCACATCCGCCAGACTGCCGGCCAGCTCCAGGGCTTCGTCCCCCAGCCCGGTGAGCAGGCCGGGGAGCCGCGGTTCCTGACCCAGGGCCCCGAGCAGGCGGATCGGGCTGCGGCGACCACTGCCATAGCCGCGGGTGAGCACGGCCAGCCGCACGCCCCGCTCGCGCAGGATCCGGGCCAGGCCGATCACGAGTGGGGTCTTGCCCGTGCCGCCGACGGTGATGTTGCCGATCGAGACCACGGCCACCGGGAGCCGCAGAGGCCTCACCCAGCCACGGTGCAGCCCGACGCCAAGGGCATACAGCAGGGCCAGGGGCCTGAGCAGCTGGGCACGCAGGGAGGGACGGCGGCGGTACCAGAACGGGGGGGTGGCCAGCAGCATCAGCGGGACGCCATCGGCAGCAGCTTCGCGCCCGACACCAGTTCGGCGATGATCCGCCGTGCGATCTGGGCGGAGGGGCCCTCCAGCTGAAGCGGTGGCGGGGCCGGGCAGGCGCCCTCCAGCAGCCTGACGACCCCGGACCAGAGGGCTTCGGTACTGGGGAACTGATGCAGCCAGCCCATGGCCGCCAGGGTCTCGGTCAGCCCGGCGAAGTTCGCCATGTCGGGACCGCAGACCACCACCTTGCCGGCGCGCACGGGTTCGAGCGGGTTGTGGCCCCCGACGCAGCGCCCGTGCGGGGCCAGGCTGCCTCCCATCACCACCAGATCGGCCGCAGCAATCCAGCTGCCCATGCTGCCAAGCCGATCCACCACCACCGCATCCAGGGCTCCGCAGGATCCAGGATCCGCCATGGCCTCCCGATCAGTCTCCAGATCATCCCAGGGTCTCGCCTTCAGCTGCCTTCGTGCCGCCAGGGCACAGACGGCCCTGGCCCGCTCGGGATGGCGCGGCACCAGCAGCAGCAGCAGGGGGCCGAGCGCCTGGCGCAGCCGCGGCCAGGCCTGCAGCAGCAGCTGCTCCTCACCGTTGTGGCTGCTGGCCAGCAGCAGCACCCGTCGCCCCGCCCGGAAGGGCTCGAGCCGCTCCAGCAGCGCCGGATCCCGGCGGGGAGACTCCGCATCCCACTTGGTGGAGCCCACCGCCTCGACGCGGTGGAGGCCAAGGCGCCGCAGCCGCTGGGCATCGGGTTCCGACTGGGCGAAGCCGTGGCACACCTGTCCGAACAGCCAGGCGGCAAACCAGGGGAAGCGGCCGTGGCGGCGGAACGAGCGCTCGCTCATGCGGGCATTGATCAGATGCAGGCGGGGCATGGCCTGCACCAGCTCGGGCCAGAGTTCGGCCTCGGCCAGCAGCGCGAGATCGGGCCGCCAGTGGTTCCGGAACCGCCGGACGGCCGCCCAGTGGTCGATCGGGGCGAACTGGTGAAGCACCCCGCGCGGCAGCAGGGTCTCGGCCATTGCGGCGGATGTGCGGGTCACCGAAGTGACCAGCAGGGTGGGGGGCCGATACCCCGCCCGACGACTCGCCACGGCCAGCTCCCGCAACAGCGGCAACAGGCTGCCGAGCTCCCCCACACTGGCGGCATGGAGCCACACCAGCGGCCCGGACGGGCGCGGGCGTACCGCCCGACCGAGACGCTCCCCCAGGCGCCGGGGGTCCTCCTTGCCCTGCAGCAGGCGAACCACGAGGATGAGCCCAAGGGCCGGGGTCAGCAGCGTGAGCAGCAGCCGATAGCCAGCCAGCAGCATCGGGCCGTGGCGACGCTCAGAGCCCACGGCTGGCCCGTTGTCCGCTGGCCTCCAGGGCCGCCTCCAGCCGCCCGGCCTGGCCGTTCAGCGGCTGGGTCGCTCCGCCCCCCGGCTCCGGCTCCGCCTCCAGCCGCAGCGGTGCCCCCAGGGCGAGCACGGCTCGGCAGAAGGGCAGCGGCAGCAGGGTGCGGTCCCAGGACCGCAGCAGCCGGCGGCGGCTGACGGCCAGGCCCACGGGAACCACCGCACAACCCGACTGCTGGGCAAGGTGCACGATCCCGGGCTTGGCCCGCCGTGCCGGCCCCCGGGGGCCATCCGGGGTGATGCAGACGGACCGGCCTTCGCGCAACAGCTGGAACAGGCGCAGGTAGGCACCGACACCGCCGCGCGTGGAGGAGCCGGCCACGAGGTCAACGCCGCGCATGCGGGCGGCGACGCCCACGATCTGGGCATCGCGGTGGGCACTCAGCAGCACCGAGACCGGACGGCCGCCATGGATGCGGAGCAACGGCATGAAAAACACATGGCAGTGCCAGAGGGCATAGATCACCGGCCTGCCCTGTTCCCGCAGCAGCCGGTCCGTGGCGGGATCCACCACCACCCGCACGCGGGACGTGAGCAGCACCAGCTGCCCGTAGGCATTCAGCAGCGCCCCCGCCAGCCAGGCCAGACCGTCGTTGTTGAGCAGGGTGCGCTTCTTCACCGAGCAGGGTCTGGCGCGATCGGGTGCGGGGGGAGCGGGCCGGGCGCATGGCCATTCCCGGATTCAGGGAGCCCACGGCTGGGCCCATACAGGAACCCCCCGGGGGCAGCCAACGCTGTCCTCCGGGGGTATGGAGCCATGGGCACGAAGCCTGGACGATGGCTGGACAGGATCAGGCGGAACCGACGCCGGTGTAAGCGCCGTAGAAGAACAGGCCGACGACGAAGATCACGGCCATACCGCCCGCCGTGGCCACGAGCCAGAGGGGCAGAACCCCTTCGGTCCAGCGGGAACGCCAGGCGACGGCAGGACGGCCGTCAGGAAGCCGGTCTGGGATCCGGCCATCGGGCAGGGTGGATTTCTTGCCGCTCATGGGGTGCTCTCCGGATCAGTTGAAGAAGTAGCTGGTGAACAGCACACCGGTGACGAAGATCAGCAGCAGGCCTAGGTAGAGGCTGGTGCGGTTGAGCTCGACCGGCAGGTTGTTGGGATTGGGATTGCGTTGCATGGCTCCTGACCTCAGCGACGGATGAACTGCATGGCCGCCAGAGCACCCAGGAAGAAGACCGTGGGGATGCCAAGGGCGTGGACCGAGAGCCAGCGCACCGTGAAGATCGGGTAGTTGCGCGGGGTGGTGGAGACGGGAGACTGGGTCATGACTTATTGCAGGCGCAGGTCGAGCTGGCTCTTGCCCTCATAACGCTGGCTCACGACGGGAGCCTTGCTCTCCTGGGCCTGGAAATAGGCGTCAGGGCGGGGCGTGCCGAAGGCGTCGTAGGCCAGGCCGGTGGACACGAAGAGGAAGCCAGCCAGGAAGATCGCCGGCAGTGTGACCGCGTGGATCACCCAGTAGCGAATGCTGGTGATGATTTCGAAGAACGGGCGTTCCCCTGTGGAGCCGGCAGCCATAGCGACAAGCGTTCAGCCAGAGGATCCTAGGGGTCAGGCCGGGGTTGGCGGGACGCCCCGACGGGCTTGGTTACAGAAGTTGGCGGGCCCGCGCCGGCGTGGGTTGCGCGCCGGCGCGGCTGGGAAGAAGCCGCTCAGCCCACCCAGCGGAGCAGCGAGCCCCGCTCTCCCAGCACGAAGCCCTTGCCATCGTCGGTGAAGACGATGCGGGTGAAGTTGGAGGGCTGGCGCTCCCCGACGGGATCCCTCTGCCAGGTCTGCCCGCCGTCGTCACTGACGAGCAGGGTGCCGCTGCCGCCCCCGGTCCAGATCCGGCTGCTGGGATCCCAGGCCATGTCGAGGTAGCCGTAGCCGTTGGTGATCGGGATGACCGGCTTGGTCCACTGGTCGGCATCGGCGGGATCGCTGTTGAAGCGGATCTGGGCGCCGCGGGCCAGCATCCACAGGGCTCCGTCAGGCTGGAAGCCGATCGTCTGAAGCCGCTGGCTGCTGACCCGCTGGTGCAGCTGCCAGGTCTCCTGACCGGGATCCCAGGTGGAGAAGAAGTTGCCGAGGCTGCTCACACTCACGTAGCGGCCGTCGGGGCTGCGGCGCAGCTCCCGCACCGCCCCCGCCGCGTCGCCGACCCTGGCCTGCCAGCTGGCCCCGCCGTCACGGGTGTCGTAGATCGCGCCGACATTGGTGGCCAGCTCGGCGGTGTCCCGGCCGAGGGCGGTGATCAGGTAGGGCTCACCGGGCAGTTTGGTGTCGAGGAAGAGCCGGCTCCAGCTGCGGCCGGCGTCGGTGCTGTGCAGCAGCAGACCGGGCTGGCCGACGATCCAGCCCTCATCGCCGCGGAAGTCGATGCTGATCAGGCGGAAGTTCTCCTCCTCCGGCAGGTCGAGGGCCCGCTCCTCCCAATGGGCGCCGCCGTCATCGGTTTCGAGGATGAGGCGGTTGCTGCCCACCAGGAAGCCGTGGCGCGCATCCGAGAAGGCCACTGAGAGGGGGTTGGACTGGGTGGCCAGAGGCACCGGCTCCCAGGGGCTGGCGGCAGCCTTCGGCAGGCCCGTGGTGACGCAGCCCCCCAGGCCGAACGCCAGCACCACGACCATCGCCAGGCTGAGCAGGGAGGGGAGCAGGCGGGGAGGCTGGACGCCCGGGCGGATCGCCCCCGGGGGGCGGGAGCCCGGCGCGAAGGGAAGGCGGAACCAGGGGGCGGGACGGGCGGCAGGAGGGGTCATCGGCGCAGGATCAACGCAGGGAATAAAGGGAGAGGAAGAAGGCGAAGGCCAGAGCGAAGCCACCGAAGATCAGCACATTCTTCTGGCCGGGGGTCAGCCGGTTCACGCCGAGGCCGTAGTTGAGGTTCTCCTCGAAGCCGCTGGGCTTGTTGCGCGGTCCGATGTCCTTGAACGCCCCCACCTTGCTGCGGCACACCGGGCAGCGGAAGCTGGCCGGATTCAGCTCGAGAAAGGGCGTCCCTGCCGGGATGCCCAGTTTCTTGACCCCCTCGCCAGGGTCGTAGACGAAACCGCAGCTGCGGCACTCGAAGCGGTGCGTGTCGACCGTCGTGGCCTCGTCAGGATCCGGCTGAGCGGCATCCGGCTGAGCGGCATCCGGCTGGGCGGCGTCCGGTTGGGCAGCATCCGGCTGGGGGGCGTCCGGTTCGGGCATCTCCTGGGGGGCGATCTCGTCGGTCAACAGACTCGGGCGCGGCAAAAGAACTCTAGGAACCGCCGAGGGTGCCAGACTGCGCGCCACGTTGGGCAGGCCCGCATGTTCGTGCTCTCCGGCTATGACGCCTTCCTGGGCTTCTTGCTCATCTCAGCGGCCGTGCCGGTGCTGGCCCTGGTCACCAACAAGCTGCTCTCCCCCACCAGCCGGAACGGCGAGCGGGAACTGACCTACGAGTCCGGCATGGAGCCGATCGGCGGAGCGTGGATTCAGTTCAATATCCGCTATTACATGTTCGCGCTGGTCTTCGTGATCTTCGACGTGGAGACCGTCTTCCTCTATCCCTGGGCCGTGGCCTTCCATCGCCTCGGCCTGCTGGCCTTCATCGAAGCCCTGATCTTCATTGCGATCCTGGTGGTGGCCCTCGCCTACGCCTGGCGCAAGGGCGCCCTCGAGTGGAGCTGACGGACCCCTCCTCCCATGACACTGACACCCTCCTCACCCCAGAGCCCCGGCATCGACGCCCTGCGGGATGTCCGCGCCGCCAGCTGCGGCCCGGTGGGATCGCCTTCGGTCACCGCAGATCTGTCCGAGAACGTCATCCTCACCACCCTCGATGACCTCCACAACTGGGCCCGTCTCAGCAGCCTCTGGCCGCTGCTCTACGGCACCGCCTGCTGCTTCATCGAGTTTGCGGCCCTGATCGGCTCCCGGTTCGACTTCGACCGCTTCGGCCTGGTGCCCCGGTCCAGCCCCCGCCAGGCGGACCTGCTGATCGTGGCCGGCACCGTGACGATGAAGATGGCCCCGGCCCTGGTTCGTCTGTACGAGCAGATGCCCGAGCCCAAGTACGTCATCGCCATGGGCGCCTGCACGATCACCGGCGGCATGTTCTCGGCCGACTCGACCACCGCCGTGCGGGGCGTGGACAAGCTCATTCCGGTGGACCTCTACCTGCCGGGCTGCCCCCCCCGACCCGAGGCGATCTTCGATGCCGTGATCAAGCTGCGCAAGAAGGTGGGCAACGAGGCCCTGGCGGAGCGCGGCAACCTGCGGCCCACCCACCGCTACGTCACGGTGGCCCACCAGATGAAGGCTGTCGAACCCATCATCACCGGGCAGTACCTGGCCGCCCCCACCCAGCAGGCAGCCCTGGCTGCGGCCGCCGGCCTGCCCCTGGGCACGCTCGCCCAGGAGGCCACGGCAGCTCCGCTGGCGTCTGCCGAGCCCGGAGCCTCCGCCAACGCCACCCCTACGACCGATGCCTGAGCCGACCCCTTCCAGCGACGCCCTGACGGCTGCCCCGGCGGGCCCGGTGAGCCAGTGGCTCAGCAGCCAGGGCTTCGACCACCAGGTGCTCCCGGCGGACCACCTGGGCGTCGAAGTGCTGGGCGTCGAAGCACCCTTCCTGCCGCTGCTGGCGACGGCCCTGAAGGCCCAGGGCTTTGATTACCTGCAGTGTCAGGGTGGCTACGACGAGGGGCCCGGCGGCCGCCTGGTGAGCTTCTACCACCTGGTCAAACTGGGCGCTCTGGCCGAGAGCAGCCAGGGCATGGCCAAGCTTCCGGCCGACACCCGCCCGGAGGAAGTGCGGCTCAAGGTGTTCCTGGCCCGCGACGGCGACCTCACCATCCCCAGCCTCTACGGCCTCTTCCGGGGCGCCGACTGGCAGGAGCGGGAGACCTACGACATGTTCGGCATCCAGTTCGCCGGCCATCCCCATCCCAAACGCCTGCTGATGCCGGAGGACTGGAAGGGCTGGCCGCTGCGCAAGGACTATGTGCAGCCCGACTTCTACGAGATGCAGGACGCCTACTGAGTCAGGACATCTGCCGGCAGGGGCCCCAGGATCGCCGCGGGGCCCCGGGATCGCCGCAGGGCTCAACTGATCACGCGGCGCGGAGGGGCGCCACAGGGGCACCGAAGAAATGGCGGGGACGCCGCGGCCCGCCCAGGCGCACCTTCTCCACGCTGAGCTCACCCTCCAGCAGCCAGGGGTAGAAGATCCTCAGGTCATCCCGGTAGCGCTGACGCACCAGGGCGACCAGGGAGCGATCAGCCAGCAGCGACCTGAGATCGGCGGAGTCCCCCTGGCGCCGGGTGTTCTTCGTGGGCAGGTGCCGCGGCAGACCGGAGATGCCGGCACGACGGGCCTTGCGCACCAGGAAGGTCCAATGGACGCTGAGGTTCTCGGCGTAGGCCACCCAGGTGGGCACGGGCCTGCCCGCAACGCAGAGGATCTCCACCTGGGGCAGCACGTGGATGTCCAGGTCCTCGGAACGGGCCGCGCAGACCCGCTCCAGAAAGCCCGCCAGGGGCATCCCGCTCCGGATGCCGATGGCGCGCATGCGCCCGGGGCAGACGGGAATTTCGATCACCTTGTTGTTGTAGGCCGAGAGGATCCGGTCGAAGGGATTGCGGACCACCGCGAAGCTGAAGCAGCGGGAGGTGAGCTCGAGGGCGGTGGCCCGATCCACGGGCCGGGC
This sequence comes from Aphanothece stagnina RSMan2012, assembly GCF_046764815.1. Classification (NCBI taxonomy): domain Bacteria; kingdom Bacillati; phylum Cyanobacteriota; class Cyanophyceae; order Chroococcales; family Aphanothecaceae; genus Aphanothece; species Aphanothece stagnina. The sequence goes on along the minus strand of NZ_JBKOUC010000016.1, from coordinate 35,011 downwards.
GATCGAAGCGGGCAGCAGATCCCAGTACTGATCCATCTGCGAGGGAAAGCTCTGCCAGGAGCGGGACGGCCGGAAGAGGTGCTGCAAGCGCTGGCCGAGTTGCCGGCGGGAGCGCTGCAGTTCCGGTCGGATCAGGCGGGTGAGGGCAGCCTTGACACTGCTGTTCGCGGCCTTGGGAACCCGTCCGTAGATCAGGTGGTGCGCCGGCAGGTGCAGGAAATGCTGGTCGGATGCCTCCATGGGCGGAGGTTACTCGCCGCGGCGAAGCGGCCAGAAGGCCAGACAGGGCCCCGGGCAAGGCTCAGGCGGCCCGCTGCTGGCGGCGATGCTGCCGGTAGAAGCGCATCACCGCCACGGCCAGACTGCGGGGATCGTGGCGCAGCGTGGCCGTGGGGCGCGCCCCCTGGAGCGGGGCCTGCATGACGTCATAACCCTGGTTCTGCAGCCTGCGCCTGTCGCAGACCACCGGCTGGGCCCCCTTGCGCCGGTAGTGGTCCAGCAGGGGGGAGGCCTGCAGATCCTCCTGGGCCAGGACGGCGGTGAACAGGCGCTGCTCCACCCCGAGGCTGGCCAGCTGGGCTTCGATCGCCCTGAGGTGGCCCTCCACATCCAGTCCGTCGGTCTCCCCCGGCTGGGTCATCAGGTTGCAGATGTAGAGCCGCGGGGCCCGGCTGCGGCTGATCGCCGCCACCAGTTCGGGCACCAGCAGATTGGGCAGCAGGGAGGTGTAGAGGCTGCCGGGGCCGAGCACGATCAGATCGGCATGGGCAATGGCCTCGATCGCCCGGGGCAAGGCCGGCGGGCGCTCAGGCGTGCAGCCCAGCCGCACGATCGGGCTGGGAGCATGGCCGATCGCCGACTCCCCCTCGAGGCGCTCGCCGTTCTCCAGCTCGGCCCAGAGCCGCACGTCGGCGGTGGTGGCGGGGACCACCTGACCCTGCACGGCGAGCACCCGGCTGCTGGCGGTGATGGCGGATTCCAGGCTCCCGGTGATCGCGGTGAGGGCCGAGAGGAACAGGTTGCCGAAGCTGTGGCCCTCCAGCCCGCTGCCGGATCGGAAGCGGTACTGGAACAGACGGGTGAGCAGGGGCTCCTCGCGCGCCAGGGCCGCGAGGCAGTTGCGGATATCGCCGGGGGGCTGCACGCCGAGTTCCCGCCGCAGGACGCCACTGCTGCCGCCGTCGTCCGCCACCGTGACGATGGCGGTGAGGTTGCTGCTGTAGCGCTTCAGCCCGCTGAGCAGGGTGGAGAGGCCCGTGCCGCCACCGATGGCCACGATGCTGGGGCCCCGGTTGAGACGGCCCTGGGCCGCGAGGGCGTCGACCAGGTGGGTGCCCTTCTCCGGCGCCAGCGCCTGCTGGATCGTGCCGAAGCTGCGGCTCTGGCCAAGCCAGATCAGGCCGGCCCCGATCGCCAGCACCAGCGGCCCTGTGATCTCCCGGGGCAGCACCGTGGTGAGGTTCTTGAGCAGCCACTGGATGCTCGCCAGGGTCCAGTAGATGGGCTGGAGATCGGCCCAGACGGCCGCTCCGAGCAGGGCGATCAACAGACCCAGGCCCGAGGTCAGGACCCAGCGCTTGACGACCAGCCCGGGCTGGAGCCAGCGCACCGCCCGCCTGGAACGGCTGACCAGATCGCGCTGACGCAGTTCACCCCGACCGACCCAGCCATCCCGCGCGCTGCGCCGGCGGGACCGCCGCGATCTGGGGGCCGACGCAGAGGGGGGCAAGGGCGAGGGAGGACGCTGTCGGTTCTGGCTGGACTTTAGGCAGGCCGCAAGAGGCCAGGATGGACTCCGCTTCGCCGACCGCTCTGCAACCCCCCACCCCGCCCCTGGCCGAGCTCCGGGACCTCAGCGTGCGCTGGGGCAGGAACTGCGTGCTCGATGGCGTGAACCTCACCCTCCAGCCCGGCGAACGGCTGGTGGTGGTGGGGCCCTCCGGTGCCGGCAAGTCGACGATTCTGCGGCTGCTGGCGGGCCTGCAGCTGCCCACCGGCGGCACCCTGCTGCTGCATGGTCAACCCCAGAGGTACCTGCGGCTCGACCAGGAGAACCCGCCGGATGTGCGGCTGGTGTTCCAGAACCCAGCCCTGCTGGGTTCGCTCACCGTGGGACAGAACGTCGGCTTCCTGCTCTACCGCTACGGCCGGCTGAGCGAGGCGGAGATCCGTCAGCGGGTGAGCCATGCCCTGGAAGCGGTCGGGCTGGGTGGCATCGAGCACCTCCTGCCGGGCGAACTGAGTGGCGGCATGCAGAAACGGGTGAGCTTCGCCCGCGCCCTGATCGCCGCCCCCCAGCTGGGTCACGCCCAGATGCCGCTGCTCCTGTTCGACGAACCCACGGCGGGGCTCGATCCCGTGGCCTGCACCCGCATCGAGGACCTAATCGTGCGGGCCACCGAGGTCGCCCAGGCCAGCTCCGTCGTGGTGAGCCATGTGCACAGCACGATCGAACGCACCGGACAGCAGATGGTGCTGCTCTACGGCGGCGTGTTCCGCTGGGCCGGCGATCTGGCGGCGTACCGCAGCACCGACAATCCCTACGTGGTTCAGTTCAGGAGCGGTAGTCTGCGCGGACCCATGCAGCCTGCGGAGGCCTGATTTTCATGCGCCGCTCCGTGCGTGAGGCGATCGTCGGCTTTTCCCTGCTGACCGCCGTGACCAGCGTGGTGGCGTTCTCCTTCTGGCTTCGCGGCCTGTCCCTCACCCGGCAGTACTGGAGCCTGAAGGCCAGCTTTGACCAGGCCTCCGGGCTGGCGGAACGCTCGCCGGTCACCTACCGGGGTGTGCTGGTGGGCAGCGTGCGGTCGGTGCGGATCACCTCGGAAGCGATCATCGCCCAGCTGGAGATCACCCACCCTGACCTGCGCCTGGCGCTGCCGGCCCGGGCGGAGATCGGCCAGGCCTCCCTCCTGGGTGGTGAGGCCCAGGTGGCCCTGATCAGCTCCGGCAAACCGCTCGAGGCCTCCGCCCCCAACCCGCGGGCGCCGGGCTGCCCCCGCACCCGGATGCTCTGCGACGGCGGCACCATCAGCGGCACGGAAGGGCCCAGCCTCTCCAGGGTCACCACCCTCATGTACGACCTGCTGGTCGACACCGATAAGAACCAGCTGGTGAGCAAGTTCTCCCAGCTGGCAGCCAGGGTGGAGGAGACCTCCAAGGACGCCTCCTCCTTCCTCAAGCAGGGCAAGGTGCTGGCCAAGAACCTGGACCACACGGTGGATCGGGCCCAACCCACGATCACCAACCTCAACGCCAGTTCGGCCCATCTGCGTCAGCTGATCGCGGCGCTGGACAACCCCAGAACGGTCGCGGACCTGCAGCAGACGGTCACGAATGCCGAACATCTCACGGCCCGCTGGGACGCGGTGGGGGGAGACGTGAACAAGCTGACCGCCGACCCCGGCTTCATGGATGGGCTGCGCAGCGTGGCGGTGGGCCTGGGCAAGTTCTTCGATGAGCTCTACCCCGCCCAGACCGGTGCTGCCCGGGACAAGGCCGAGCGGGAGAAGGCCGACCAGGAGAAGGCCAGGCAGCTCAGGAATGCCGGGCAGGGGCACAAGCCCGGGGAGCCCCCCGCCCTGCGGCGCCCGGGCAGCGATCCCTGAGCCCTGCCCCTCCCCCTCCTCCCTGGGGAAAGCGGATCAGACGGAGCTGATCGCCTCCATGGCGATCGCGGCAATGGCCTGATCGCTGGCCTTCGGCAGCTGCACGTATTTCCCGCCGGCCGCCTCGGCCAGGTCCTTGCCCATGCCGCTGCCGATGAACTTGCGCTCGGTGTCGATCACCAGCAGCTTGATGCCCAGGGCCTGGTAGCGGCTGGCCACCTGCTTCACCTCCTCCTTGAGGTCCACCGGCTCCTCCCCCTCGAGCTCCGGCTGGCCCAGGGAGCGGCTGAGCGGCACGTTGCCGCGGCCGTCGGTGATCGCCACCACCACCACCTGGCCGAGATCGCCGGTAGCGAGGGCATTGGCTCCCACCCGGGCGGCCTGGGAGAGGCCATGGGCCAGGGGGGAACCGCCGCCGCAGGGCATCGATTCCAGGCGGCGGCGGGCGGCGGTGATCGAGCGGGTGGGGGGCAGCAGCACCTCCGCCTGCTCGCCGCGGAAGGGGATCAGGGCCACCTCGTCGCGGTTCTCGTAGGCCTCGGTGAGCAGCCGGATCACGGCGCCCTTGGCACTCTGCATGCGGTTGAGCGCCATCGAGCCGCTGGCATCCACCAGGAAGATCACCAGGGCACCGGCCTTGCGCTGCAGCTGCTTGGCGCGCAGGTCGCCGTCCTCCACCACCACCCTGCGGTGGGGTTCGCGCTCGCGGCGGGATTTCTGATACGGCGCCGCCGCCCGCAGGGTGGCATCCACGGCGATCCGCTTCACCGGGCCGCGGGGCAGCATCGGCTTCACGTAGCGGCCGCGGGAGTCGCTGAACACCACGGCCCGGCTGCCGCTGCCCCCGGTCTTGGCCCGGCCGGCGCTGAACAGCAGCAGGTCGGGATCGATGGCGACAGCCTCCGGATCGAGCAGGAACTCCTCCGGCACCGAGGGCGGTGGCTGATCCTCGGGACTGTCGTCCTCGTCGTTCTCCGGCTCGTCCGGGTCCTGGTCGTCGGGCTGCTCGGGATCCTGCTCGGGAGGCTCCGGATCCTCCGGAGGCTGCTCGCCCTGGGGCGGCGGCGGCGGCTCCATCGGCTGATCGGGATCGGGCGGCGGCAGCTGCAGGGCCCGCGGCGCGATCACCAGCCGCACGGCCACCTGGAGGTCTTCGGCCTCGACCCGGTCACGGCCGCTGAGGGCGGCATGGGCGCGGGCCACCCGCACGGCATAGAGCTCCGAGCGGTGGCCCTCCACCCCGCCGCGCAGGGCCTCGTTGACCAGATAGGCGATCTGCTCGCGGGTGATCCCCACATCCGGCAGCCACTGGCGCGCCAGCAGCAGCTGCGTCGCCAGGGCATCGGTCTCCTCCTGCCAGCGGCCACGGAATCCCTCGCTCGACGCCGCATGGTCCATGGCGGAGCGGGTGATCGTGACGCGCTGATCCAGCTCGAGCACCTGGTTGGCACTCAGGACGATGGCGAAGCGATCGAGCAGGTGGTCGCGCACGGCCCCCTCCTCCGGGTTGTAGGTGGCGATCAGCAGGCAGCGGCAGGGGTGGGAGAGGCTCAGACCCTCCCGCTCGATGCGGTTCTCGCCGCTGCCCACCGCCGCCAAGAGCAGGTTGGTGATGGTGTCGTCGAGCAGGTTGAGCTCATCGACGTAGAGCACGCCCCGGTGGGCTTCGGCCAGCAGACCGGGCTGGAACACCGCCTGGCCACTGGCCAGGGAAGCGGCGACGTCCACCGAGCCGACCAGGCGGTCTTCCGTGATCCCCAGCGGCACCTGCACGAAGGGCGCCGGAATCACCCGGGTGGGCAGCAGGGCCGCCGGGTCGCTGCCGCTGGCATCCGCGCCCAGTTCCTGCAGGCGGGTGCGGGTGGCGGCATCCCAGTCGTCGGGGCGGCGCGGATCGATGTTCAGCGCCTGGGGAGCGAGTCCCGCCGACGGCTCGCCGAGATCGAGCACATCGATCGGCGGCAGCAGGGCATGGAGGCCGCGGGCCAGCACCGACTTGCCGGTGCCCCGCCCGCCGGCGATCACCACGCCGCCCAGGCCCGGATCCACCGCCGCCAGCAGCAGGGCCAGCTTGAGGCTGCCGTGCCCGGTGATGGCGGCCAGGGGGAAGGCGCGGGCGGCACTGTCACGGGCGACTCCGCTGGCAACCATGGCTGGGGGCTCGGCCTCGGGGAAGAGGCCAGTCTCGCCGATGGTGCGGGGATCGCCTGCCGCAAGGCCGCTGCCTAGCCTCCCGGCTGCGGCTCACCGGGAGACAGCCATGCGCGAGGGGGCCGGGGCGACCACCACCGCCATTGCCCTGGGCGCCAACCTGCCCGGGCCGGCCGGCCCGCCGCGCACCACCCTGGTGTCGGTGCGGCCATGGCTCGAGAGCCTTCTGCACCGCCGAGGCTGGCGGGGGCTGCAGTGGTCGCCGCTGTTCCGTACGGCACCGGTGGGCGGTCCGGCCGGCCAACCCGACTACCTCAACGCGGTGCTGCTGGCCTGGCAGACGCCCCAGGCCGACCCGCAGGAGCTGCTGGTCGAACTCCAGAGCCTGGAAGACCGGTTCGGCCGGCAGCGCCAGGAGCCCTGGGGCCCCCGCAGCCTCGATCTGGATCTGCTCTGGTGCGGAGCGGCCACGGTCCGAAGCACCGCCCTGGAGCTGCCCCATCCGCGGCTGATGGAACGGGCCTTTGTGCTGGCCCCCCTGGACGCGATCGCGCCGGCGCTGGTGCCGCCGGGCTCGGAGCGGCCCGTGGGGGTGCTGCTGGAGGCGCTCCTGTGCGCCGGTGGGGCGGGGCCCCGGGGGGGCGGCGGAGCCGCGGCCGTGCTGCGCCTGCCGGGCGAGCCGGGCTGGCCCGAATGAAGGCCGCCGCCTTGAATGCCCTTCTGGCCCCTGCCAGCCCTTCCCCTCCCGCCGCATGCCACCCGCCGGAACCCTCGGAAACCCCGCCCGGCCCGGGGGAGAGCGCTGGCGATCGGCGCTGGCGATCGGCCTGGTGATCACGGCGCTGTGCCTGTTCGACGACAACCTCGCCAGCAACGAGGCCGGCAAGCTGGCCCTGGCCCGCCAGCAGGTGGAGCCGGCCTGGATCCCGCACGACTGGTACCTCAACAGCAGCCAGGGCTACCAGTGGCTGTTCCAGCAGCTGAGCGGCCGGATCGTCATCCCCCTGGGGTTTCCCCTCGGCTCGCTGGTGGTGCGGCTGCTGGGCTACGCCCTGTGGGCCTGGGGCCTGGCCGGCATCACGGTGCCGCTGGGGCTCTCGGCCCCGCTCGCCGCGCTGGCCGCGGCCCTGTTCAGCTTCAGCCAGGGGGTGGTGGCGGCCGAGTGGATGGTGGGGGGAGCGGAGCCGAAGACCTTCGCCTACGCGACCCTGCTGCTGGCCTATGCCGCCTGGCGCGACCGGCGCTGGTGGGCCAGCGGCCTCTACAGCGGGCTGGCCTGCTCCTTTCACCTGCTGGTGGGGGGATTCGGGATCCTGGCACTGACGGGCCTGGCCCTGCTGGATCAGGGTCGGCGCTGGAATGGGGCCGCCCTGGGCCGCTGGCTCGGCGGCTGCCTGCTCACCGCCCTGCCGGTGAGCCTCGCCCTGGCGGAGCAGCTGGTCGGCAAGGGGCACCTGGCCGGCGGAAGCCCCCCGGGGGCCGGGTCCGACCTGCCGTCCGCGGGCTGGATCTACGTGGTGCTCCGCAACCCGCACCACCTGCTGCCGAGCAGCTGGTCGTGGGCCGACTGGGCCCGCGCCCTGCTCTTCCTGGGGCTGCTGGCACTCGGGGTGGTGCTTTCGCGGGCGCGGCGGGACGGCGACGACCCCCAGGCCCACGCCGGCCACGACCTGGCCCTCTGGGTGGTGATGAGCTGGCCGCCGGCCCTGATCGGCCTGCTGATCGCCCTGCGGGATCCCCAGAGCTCCCTGCTGCAGATCTACCCCTTCCGCCTGGCCGACACCCTGCTGATGCTGGGGGTGTGGCTGCTGCTGGCCGCGGGCCTGCAGCCGTGGCTGCGGGGCCGCCCGGCCCGCAGCGGCCTGGTGGGCCTGGTGCTGGTGATCAGCCTGGCGGGCCTGGTGCGGGAACTGCCCGGGGCGGCGGCCGGCCTGCGGCGTCAGTTCGTGGCCTCCGAACCCCAGGCCGAGCTCTACGGCTGGATCCGCCGGGCGACCCCCACCAGCGCGCTGGTGATGGCACCCCCGAGCGGCTTCGAGGATCTCTCGCTGCAGACCGGGCGGGCGGGCTACGTGCAGTTCAAACAGATTCCCACCGCCAGCGCCGCCATCCACACCTGGTACTGCCGCCTCACCGCCCTGGCCGGCGACGACCGCCGCGTCTGGGAGGGCCCGGGGGGCTGGCAAGCCCGTGAACGCCTGGGCGAGGCCTACGCCGCGCTCACCCCCCCGGCCCTGCTGCGCCTGGCCGACCACAGTGGCGCCACGGTCGTGATCACCCGGCCTGCCCAGGCTGGACCGGCGGGCTGGCGAGAGGGGTTCCGCAACGGCGACTGGACGGCCTGGCGGCAGCCCTAGCGGCCATGCTGGGCTGCAGCTGCCTCTCCCCCATGGCGCCCCTGCCCGCCCCCGAGCCCGCGCGCCATCTGGAGACCACCGCCGCGCTGCAGGCCCGCAAGCTGCGCTTCGAGGTGAACCGGATCGCCCTGCCGATCGGGGTGGAGGGCACCTTCGGCGTGATCCGCCACCCCGGCGCCGCCCTGGCGGTGCCACTGCTGGATGATGGCCGGGTGGTGGTGCTGCGCCAGTACCGCTTCGCGGTGGCGACGCGGCTGCTGGAGTTCCCGGCCGGCACCCTCGATCCGGGCGAGACCCCGCTGAGCACGATGCAGCGGGAGCTGCAGGAGGAGGCGGGCTATGCCGCCGAGCGCTGGGATCCGCTGGGGGCCCTGCTGCCCTGCCCCGGCTACTCCGACGAGGTGATCCACCTGTTCCTGGCCCGTGAGCTCACCGCCCTCAGCGAGCAGCCGGCGGGCGATGACGACGAAGACCTGGAGGTGCTGCTGATGACCCCCGGGGAGCTGGACGGGGCCCTGGCCAGCGGCGATGAGTACCTCGATGGCAAGAGCGTGACGGCCTGGCTGCGGGCCAGGCAGCTGCTGGGGCTCTGATGGCGGCAGGAGCGGGACCTGAGCGCTGGCTGTTCTGGCACCGCCGCGACCTGCGGCTGGCCGACAACCTGGGGCTGGCAGCGGCGGCGGCGGCAACCCCGGCGGTGACGGGGGTGTTCGTGCTGGATCCGGGGATCCTGGAGGCGCCCGACCTGGCCCCGGCGCGGCTGTGGTTCCTGGCCGAGAGCCTGCGGGAGCTCGCCGAGAGCTGGCGTGGGGCCGGCAGCCGGTTGCTGGTGCTGCGAGGCGATCCTGTGGTGCTGCTGCCGCGGCTGGCCGCGGCGTTGCAGGCACCGGTGCTGGCCTGGAACCGCGACGTGGAGCCCTACGGCCGCGAGCGCGACCGGCGGGTGGCAGCGGCGCTGCAGGCCAGCGGCCGGCGGGTGCTGGTGGACTGGGACCAGCTGCTGATCCCCCCCGAGGCCCTGCGCACCGGCCAGGGCGATCCCTACCGGGTGTATGGGCCGTTCTGGCGCAACTGGCGCGGGCAGGTGGCCGCCAAGGCCGGCCTGGGCAGCGCCATGGCGGGGGGCCTGGAGCCGGTGGCGGCGCCCTCGGGCCTGCGGGATCTGGGCGAGCAGGCGCTGGAGGCGCTGGAACGCTCCGGCGCGGGGCCCCTGCCCCTGGTGCAGCCCGACCCGGCCACGGGTCTGCACCTGCCCCACGACTTTTCAGGCACCGACCTCTGCCCCTGCAGGCCCGGCGAGGCCGCCGCCCTCGAGCAGCTGCAGAGCTTCTGCGATGGCGGGCCGCTGCTGGCCTACGAGCCGGGCCGCAACCTGCCCGGCGAGGCCGGCACCTCGGGGCTGAGCGCGGCGCTGAAGTTCGGCACGCTCAGCCCGCGCCAGGCCTGGGCCGCCGCCCAGCAGGCCCGGGCCCTGGTCCGCAGCACGGAGGCTGAGCAGTCGATCACGGTGTGGGAGCAGGAGCTGGCCTGGCGAGAGTTCTACCAGCAGGCCCTTTTCCATTTCCCTGAGCTGGCGGAGGGCCCCTACCGGCCCCAGTGGAAGCGGTTCCCGTGGGAAAACGACGAGGGGCACTTCGCGGCCTGGCGCGAGGGGCTCACCGGCGTGCCGATCGTGGATGCGGCGATGCGGCAACTGAACGCCAGCGGCTGGATGCACAACCGCTGCCGCATGATCGTGGCCTCCTTCCTGGTGAAGGATCTGATCTGCGACTGGCGCTGGGGCGAGCGGGCCTTCATGGCCCGGCTGGTGGATGGTGATCTGGCGGCCAACAACGGCGGCTGGCAGTGGAGCGCCAGCAGCGGCATGGACCCCAAACCGCTGCGCATCTTCAACCCCGCCACCCAGGCCGCCAAGTTCGACCCGGAGGCCATCTACATCCGCACCTGGCTGCCGGAACTGCGGCATGTGAGCAGCGCCGATCTGATCAGCGGCGCCATCGCGCCCCTGGAGCGGCGCGGCTACCCCGAGCAGATCGTGGAGCACAAACTCCAGCAGGCCCGCTTCAAGGCGCTCTATGCGGCGCTGCCGCGCTGAACTCTGCCCTGTTGAAAGAAGAGGGGCACGGGTGTGAGGAGTGCCCCGACAGGAGTCGAACCCGCCATGACCTGGGCGGGCGGTGAGGACCGGCGCCGCCAGGTGGAGATCGCTCTGGCTTGAGCATGCAGCAGCGGCAGGCGGCCTACAGATTTGCTTTACAAGAAGCAAGGAAGCCCGCCGGCGGACCCGATCCAGCGCGTCAACGGGAACTCGAACATCCGATGCAAGGCCGCAGAACAATCCAAACAGCAAAGCTATACCGCCAGAAAGGCTATGCCGCAGAAAGGCTATGCCGCCAGAACAGAAAGGTCCAAGATGATTCAGGCAGAAGTCGGCTAGGCTGCCGCTCCCGATTTCCAGCCAAGCCCCATAACCCTCCTGCAAATGATTGCGAGACCGGCGCTAAAGCATGGCGCCGCGATCAAGGCGATTAGCTGTAGAGCTTTCTCCCGGTGGCAGGCCTGGGTCCATGAAGCCAATCAACCTCGTCTTCAAGGTCACGGTCAATATATCCACGCTCGTTTTCGCCTTCAGGACCGAGGCCAAAAGCCGTGGGCTGAGCGGCAAGCATTTCAGCATCCTGCTCAACGGCCAGCGCATCGCCCTCTCCGGCAAACCCCTTCTCAGCCGCACACGCCGCAAGCTCACCCTCACCCTCGCCACGGCCGTGCGCTTCGGGGAGGTCGTGCAGCTCAGCTACAGCGGCCCCAAGGGTGATCAGACCAAGGGCGTCATCCCGAGCAGCAAGGGCCGCGACCAGAAGATCTTCAGGGACAAGGACGCCCACACCCTCACCGCCGCTCGGCCACCAGCGCCTTCTCCGACGAAGCCAATGCGGGCCCCTGCCCCGACAGTCTCCCTGACCGAATCCAGCGCCGACCCCAAGCCCACCATCAGCGGGGCCGTCTTCATCTGCACCGCCAGTCGCTGCTGGCCTCCCAACCACACGGACTCTCCGCCATCGCCGGAGGCATGGGCGTCTTCGGCATCAATGGCATGCCGCCCTCGACCGCACAGCGCATTCAGCGTCAGTGCTGCGATCGCCCGCAGCCTCCCCGCACCGTGTGAGGGACGCGATCCGCCGGGGGGAACCGCCTTGATTCTGGCGATCCCGGGCTCTGAGCCCTCTTGGCAGCAGCCACCTGACTCGAGCGCATAGCAGAGGAAGCCACAAGGCGATGGATACCGCCAAGGTTCATCAAAGAGCTGAAGGCGTCTGGATGCCTGATGGCCAGCCTGAGACCATTGCCTAGATGTGATTTCCCACCAGGTTGTTCATGCCTGCAGCTGAGCAAGCCGCTGCTGGGGGGTGAGGCCACCCAGGGCCATGTGGCACCTGCGGCCGTTATAGATCCGCAGGTAGGCCGTCAGCAGCTCGTTGCGAGCCGCTGAGGAGCCGTAGGGCATCACATACGCCCACTCCTCCAGCAGGGTCTTGATGAACCGCTCGGCCTTGCCGTTCGTCCTCGGGGTGTAGGGCCTGGTCTTCTTCGCCTTCAACCCCATGGCCTGGCAGGCTTTTCGCCAGCCATGGGACTTGTAAGCCGAGCCGTTGTCACTGAGCACCCGCCGGCACTCGATCCCCTGGCTGTTGAACCAGGCCACCGCACGGCTCAGGAAGCCCACCGTGGTCGCCGCCTTCTCGTCGGGCAAGACCTCGACGTAGGACAGGCGCGTGGCGTCATCCACCGCCACGTGCACCTTCTCGTAGCCCGCGCCCGGGGAGCTTCCCTTGCGTGGGTCGCCGGTAATCCGGTGGCCGACCCGCTCAAAGCGGGCCAGCTGCTTGATGTCGACATGGATCATGTCCCCCGGTTGCTCCCACTGGTACCGCTGCACCGGGGGTTTGGGGTCGAGGTTGCGCAGCCGGTTCAGCCCCAGGCGCCGCATCGCCCGGGCCAGGGTGGTGATCGGCACCAGCAGCAGCCGGGCGATCCTGCGGAGGGTGCAGCGCTGCTGCCTGAGCTCCACAGCCCGCTGCAGTTGCTGCGGATCGAGCGTCCGCCGCTGACCGCGGCGAACACTCCGTCGATCCGCAAGGGCCGCTGGCCCGCCTGAACGAAAGCGCGCCAGCCACTTGCGGGCGGTGCGTTCACTGATCCCGTGGTCTGCGGCCAGCTGAGCAAGGCTCCTGCCCTCCTCGAGATGCTGCCGGATCAGGCGTTCCCGACCGATCGGTGTCAGGCGGGCATTGGGGTGTGTATGCATGGGGGGTGAGGTCTTGGGCTGTTGGGTCGCACCACAACCCTGTCGGCCTCACACCCATCTGTCAGCCGGAACAACCTGGTGGCACTACACACCTAGAGTGAGGGTCCCACTTGGGTGGCAAGCCTGAGAGCGCACCCATCAAACTGGCTTCCCCCTCGGCTCCACGCCGCCGAATGCCCCCTGCCCCGACCCGGCAACAAGCTCGAACAACCAGCTGACGACAATGAAGAACAATGCCATTCGCACCATCTGTGGCGGCTCCTTCGACAAGCGAAAAACATACACATTGGACAGCGACATCCAGTGGGATGCGCTCATCTCGGGTGGACTCACACAATCTGAGCCGTCAAGGCTGAGATTCAAAATCACTCGCAGAAGCCTACTGATCACAATCAAGCATCCCCTCGACTACCTAGGCGAAGAGGCCAAAGCATTCACCCGAATCAAGCTATGGGGATCTCCCGTCTATTCTGAAAGCGACGATGTGGTGGACTTCAAGGCGAGCAGGTACAAGGGATCTTTCAAGATCAATTCCGAGTCAACCGGAACATTGGGGCGCGTGCAATTCCGCGGCACCAATGCCGAGCCTTCTGAGCTCAATATCTGCGCCTTCTTCAATGGCGAGGAGAGCCTGATTGACGACATGATTGCAAGCACCGGAAGTCTTAAGGCCAAGGGCGGCCTGGATGGGCTGAAGCAGGAAGAGATCCCCCTGCTGTTCGGCGAAACGCTCGCCTAGCTATTGTTTCTCACCAGGTTCATCAGCGGAGCAGCTCGACGAGCCGCTGCTGAGGTGAGCGCCAGGCAGCGGGGTAGCCAGCGGTTCCGTTCCTCGGAGTTCTGGAAGGCCATGGCGTAGGCCCACTCCCGGCAGATGGTCTGAATGAATCGCTCCGCCTTGCCGTTGGCTTTGGGCGTGTCCGGCCTGTACCAATGGAGGTATTCACGTTAACATCTTCGGGGCCGTTGGCATCGGGTTGATGGCCAGCACCCAGCGCCTGTTTCAGAACCTCTTGCATGTGGCCCATGGTCTCGGTAGCCGCGTCCATGAGGAATATTCATACTAGATTCTCCTTCAGCGCTTCGCCGACCACCAGCAACTCAGGCGTCTCGGCCGGCAATCCTGCGAGCTAACTCATCGACCGAGGTGCCGGGTTCACCTACTCCAGCGGCACCTTGACGTCATCGAGTCGTGGAGCGGGGTGGGCGCGGGTTTCGATGACCAAGACTCTATTCCAAACAGAATTGTAGTTCCAGTGGATCTGTCGATCCGTCGTCCGACGATCATGCCAGTGTCATCGCACTGGCTTACGCATAGGAGCACGCCGGGGTGGAGACAGCGCTCAGCAGATGTGGCTCCCAGCGCCAGAGTTAGCTATAGGATGTCCGTACTGGCAGCTCCGGTCGTCGGTGCTTCGGGTCTACCAGCAGCTGCTATAAGAACGGGACGATGGCTGGTGATTCGGTCCGTGCCAGGCGTTGTCAGAGAGCCGCAACATCGAAAACAGCTATCAGCAAACGCCCTTCAGGCAGATTAGCTGGGCTCATGGAAACACACACAGGGGAGCCTTTACTGCCCACTCCTCACAGAGAGCCCGGACTGATTCAGCTGCCCAACAGATCGTTGTGTCTATGTCATCGTTCAGATCATGCTCCCTGAACATCTCGTCTGAGTAGCGCGAGAACTTTTCAGGGTGAGAGATATTGCGGTTGGCGTTACCACGTAGTCTCTTTGCAAGATATTCTTCGTAGGATTTAGTGAAATAATGATTTATCTGTGCAGGCAGAAATGAAACACTATTGGCATATCCACGTATATCCATCTCTAGTGGCTCACCGGAGGCCATGACGCTTTTGCCTGCTCGCATTGTTGTGGCATGTATGTGTGCGGCGCCAGCGTGCTGCGGGCGGAATACGCATTTGACGTGCCGATTAACACTTGCATTTAATAGGGAAGCCCTGGTGAAGCGTTCGATAACAAGGCCATTGGCGGCCTTTCTTTGACCTGCAGATCCAAAGACACGCCAATTAAATGCGATGCTCGAAATGTCATCTGAATACTGTGCGAGCAGATTATTAATAGATTGTCGCGAGTGGATATTGAAAAACTCATCTGCGTCGAGAAAGACTAGCCAATCAGTAAGGCAGGCTTTGATCGCATGCTTGTATGCGGAGATCTGTGGCGAGCCACGCTTGTTGCGCCAAGGCATGCAATAGTCAAGTATGCCTGCCGTGGCGAGAGCATTTAGATACTCGCCGCTATTGTCGGTGCTATCGTTGTCATAAATATGGATGCGGTCGAAACCAACAGCGCGGTGGTATGCAATCCATTCTGCGATATACGGCTTCTCGTTCTTCATGATCGCACAGAGCGTAATCGTCATGCTGCTAGCTTGCTGATTCTTCCCGAAATTACCATCAACTATACATGCTTCGTTGATCGCGGTGATGCTTGGACTGACTCTAGGTAGACTCTGAAAAGCCTGGCTTGATCGTGTGGACAATAGAGAAATCAACTCTAGCCAGCACTAGCTGTTGTTTCTCACCAGGTTCATCAGCGGAGCAGCTCGACGAGCCGCTGCTGAGGTGAGCGCCAGGTAGCAGGGCAGCCAGCGGTTCCGTTCCTCGGAGTTCTGGAAGGCCATGGCGTAGGCCTACTCCCGGCGGAGGGTCTGAATGTAGACGCAGTCGGCCGGAGGCCATATCGCTCCGCCTTGCCGTTGGTTCTGGGCGTGTAGGGCCTGGTGCGGATGTGCCAGAGCCCGAGATGCGGCAGGCCTTGGCGAACGCCCTGGAGACGTAGGCGGGGCCGTTGTCGCTCATCACCCGCCGGCACTCCACACCCTGGGCGTTGAACCAGGCGACCGCCCGGCTCAGAAAGCCGATCACCGTTGGCTTCTGCTCGTCCGCCAGGACCTCGACGTAGGCCAGACGAGTGGCGTCGTCCACGGCGACATGGACCTTGTCGTAGCCGACGCCATAGGAGCGCCCCTGCTGGCGATTGCCGGTGATCCGGTGCCCCGCCTTCCGGAACCTCGCCAGGGACTTGACGTCGAGATGGATCAGGTCGCCTGGCCGCTCCCACTCGTACCGCTGCACCGGAGGCCTGGATTCCAGGTTCCTCAGTCGCCCGAGACCCAGACGGCTGAGGGCCCATGCCACGGCGGAGAAGGATGCCTGCAGGAGCCGGGCGATGTGCCGGAGGTGCAGCCGCTGATGGCGCAGATCCACGGCCTGCTGGAGTTGCTGCGGATCGAGCGTCCGCCAGGGAGGCTGGAGCACCTGAGCGGTAACCAGCCAGCCAGCGGTAGGCGCAGCGCAGACTGATCCCGTTCTCGGTGGCCAGCTCACGGGGGCTGCGGCCTTGCTCCAGGTGCTGGCTCACGAGCCGAAGGCGGCCCTTCTGAGTCAGACGGGCATTGCGATGGCTATGCATGGAGGCGTGAGGTCTGGGTTGGTGGGTCTCACCTCAACCCGTAGCGGCCTCACACCTCCTCGGCCACTGACCAACCTGCTGAGACAGAACACCTAGCTTCAAGAAAGGGTCACAAACACCTGCCTCGCCGACCACCTCAGCCGAAGGGACGCGCCCACTGCGCCGAACCTTCAGGCGGCGAAGCTGCGGGGCTGGGCCTCGGCGCTGGAGCCGGAGCTGCTGCCATGGCAGCTGGCCGTGGCCGCAGGCACGGTAGAGCCTGGGCTGGCCAGCACCTGCGCCAGCACCTCCACCACCCGCTCCTGCTGAGCCGTGGACAACTCGGGGAAGATCGGCAGGCTCAGCACCTCGGTGCACAGCCGCTCGGTGACCGGCAGGCTGCCCGGGCCGTAGCCGAGCTGCGCGTAGGCCGGCTGGCGGTGGATCGGGATCGGGTAGTAGATGATCGTGCTCACCCCAGCCTCCTGCAGCTGCTGTTTGAGCCAGTCGCGGCAGCAGGCCTCCGGCAGCCCAAAGGCGGCACTGTCGGCGGCGGGGGTGCAGGCCACGCCCCCGATGGATGAACAGGCCGCTGCGCCCGCGGCGCAGGCCGGCACCCGCATCACGAACTGGTTCCAGCTGTGGCCCTCGGGACCCTCGGCCGGCAGCACCACCCCAGGCAGCCCGGCCAGCTGGCCGTGGTAGCGGGCGGCGATGGCCCGGCGGGCCTCCAGCCAGCGGGGCAGATGGGGCAGCTTCACATTCAGCACCGCCGCCTGCAGGGCATCGAGGCGGCTGTTGTAACCCAGCTCGGTGTGCAGATAGCGGCGCGGCATGCCGTGCACCGCCAGCTCCCGCACCCGCTGGGCCAGGGCCGGGTCGTGGCAGGTCACGGCGCCGCCATCACCGGCGGCACCGAGGTTCTTGGTGGGGAAGAAGCTGAAGCAGCCCGCATCCCCCCAGCTGCCCACCGGCTGGCCTTGCCACTGGGCACCGGTGGCCTGGGCGCAGTCCTCCACCACCCACAGGCCGTGGCGCTTGGCGATGGCACACACCCGCTCCATGTCCACCGGGCGACCGAACAGGTGCACCGGCAGCAGCACCCGCGTGGCCGGCGTGATCGCCGCCTCCAGCTGCTCCAGATCGATCAGGTAGGTGACCGGGTCCACATCCACGAACACCGGTGTGGCACCCACGCTGCTGATCGCCTCGGCCGTGGCGAAGAAGCTGAACGAGGCCGTGATCACCTCATCGCCCGCCCCCACCCCCAGCCCGCGCAGGGCAAGGATCAGGGCGTCGGTGCCGCTGTTGCAGCCGATCGCGTGGAGCACGCCGCAGGCCTCGGCGAAGGCGGTTTCGAAGCCCGCGATGGTGGGGCCGCCGATGTACTGGCCGCTGTGCAGCACGTCGAGCACAGCGGTTTCCAGGGCCCCACCCAGCTCCTGGATCTGCTCGCCGAGGCTGAAGGGGGGCACATTCATGCAGCAGACCTTAAGCGCATCGGCAGGTGGGGATCACCGCCCCCATTCCGGTTCTGCACCTGGATGCCACTTGATGTTGCAGCCGATCGCCGGTCGCTGCTCAGCGGTCGGCTCACGGCCGGCCAGCACGGCCGCCAGGGCGGCGCGGAGGTCCGCGCCATCGCAGGGGAGATCGTTGCCCGGCCGGCTGGCATCGAACTGGCCCCGGTACACCAGGTGCAGCTCCCCATCGGCCCCCGCCGGGGCGAACAGGTAGGGGTCCGGGGTGCAGGCCGCCCGGAAGGCCCGGGCGATCACCTGGTCGGCATCGTGGAGGTAGGGAAAACGCCAGCCGTGCTGCAGGGCCTGGGCCCGCAGGCCTTCGGGCCCGTCCTGGGGATGGGTCTGCACGCTGTTGCTGGAGATGGCGAGGACCTGCAGGCGCGGCACGGCGCCCGCGGGAGCGAAGTCATCCTGCAGACGGCTGATCTCGGGCTCCACATGCTTCACGAAGGGGCAGTGGGCGCAGATGAACAGGACGAGCAGCGGGATCTGACCCACGGCTTCGAGATCGAGGGGGTCCCCGCTCACCTGGCGGGCCGCACCCCGGGCGATCTCCTCGCGGATCACCCCGAACGGCAGCACAGTGCCGAGAGGCAGCATGGTGGACGGCGTCAGCGCCATGGGCCCATCCCCGCATCAATGCCAGCCCCCACGCTAAGGATCCCCACCGCCCTGGTGTTGCTGCTGCTCTCAACCGGCTGTGTCCCCGCCCACCGGCAGCCCAGCTGGTCGATCTACCCGCTGCAGCGTCGCGTGCCCCACGACGGCCTGGCGGTGGTGAGCCAGCCCGACGGCTATGGCCTGCACATCTGGATCGACACCGACACCCGCCAGAGTGGCGTCTGCCAGCCCCGCTGGACCCCGGATGCGGCCCGGCTGTTCAACGGCAACGGCACGGCACCGTTCAGCTCGGGGCTGGCGGGGCGCCAGGAATTCTTCGCGGTGGTCGCCCGCGACGACGTGCGCCGTGCCCTGCGCCAGCAGAGCGAGGCCCTCTGCGAAGCGCTCGATCCAAAGCGCAGCTTCCAGTGGCTGGAGCCGCCGCTGAGCCCGGAGCAGGTGAAGGTGGAGAAGTTTCCCCTCCTCGAGGAGCCGGATCTGCTCAGTGAGCCGGCCGCGGTGCAGCAACGGGAGGACGCCCTCCTGAAGGGCACCCCCCCCGGCTCACCCTCACCCGAGGAGTGAACGGCCTCAGCCGAAGCCGCGCCACACCGCCGGTTCGGCCCGCCGCCAGTAGCGCGAGAAACGGCGCAGATCGGGGGCGGGATCCAGGGCCACGAATGGCTCGGGCTCCAGCACCCGCACGGGAAGCCGCGCCGCCACCCGCTCCCGGATCCGCCCGAAACGGGGATCCACCGCCGCGCAGGTCACCACCCCGTCGGCCCCATGGCGCGCCGCGAAGGCCAGCACCTCGTCGGCCACGTCGCCCTGGCGCAGCGTCACCGGCAGTTCCAGCAGGCACTCGTACAGAAAGCCGAGCCGCTTGCGGCTGAGGCCGAGCGCCTCGATCAGGGCGCGGTCGAACACGAACAGCGCCGGGGCGGCGGGCCAGGCGCGCAGGGCGGGATTCGTGGGGCCGAGCGCCTCACCGTGCACCCACACGATGGGGCGCTGCAGTGCTGGTGGTGGACCGTCGTCCGTGGGCACCTGGTCCGTGGACCCCCAGCCGGGAGAGGGAGCGGCTGGGGGCTGCGAGCCCTCGGAAGCAGCTGGAAACAGCCGCAGCTCCAGGCTCTCGTAGCTCGCCTGAAAGGGACAGCCTCCGGTGGCCGCCAGGGCGCAGCTGCGGCAGTGGCGGTCCCCCGCGAACCGCTCCAGGTTGGCCCGGTTGAAGATGTAGGGCTTGGTGCTGAAGCTGCTGGCCACCCACTGCCAGCTCAGGTTGTTGCTGGCCGGATCGCCATCCAGCAGATGCTGCAGAAACCAGCGGGCCCCGGCCTGCCAGCGCACCCGCCGCCAGTGCACCACGTAGCTGGCCAGCCACAGCCGCGCGTGGTTGTGCAGCCAGCCGGTGCCGGTGAGTTCGGCGACAAAGGCATCCATGCAGGCCAGGCCGGTGCGGCCGGCAGCGATGTCGGGGGGCAGGTCGGGGGCATAGGCCGTGGCGGGGTGGCCGGTGCGGAGCGGATCGAGGTCGTGCCAGATGCCGTCAGCGAGCTGGAGCCACAGCCGCAGCCAGTAGTCGCGCCAGCCGAGCTCGTTGATCAGCTTGCCCGCCAGCTGCCGCGCATCGGCTCGGCGGCTCTGGCTGCGATAGCCCCGCGCCTCCAGCCAGGTCCACACCGCTTCGCGCACCTCCGCCAGCGTCAGCACACCGTGGCGGATGTAGGGGGATAACCCCGTCACGGCGCCATCGAGGTGGTTGCGCGTGCGGCCGTAGGCGATCGGATCGAGGCTCGCCAGCCGGGCGGCCGCGGCGGCGACACCGCCCCGCAGCGGGCTCAGGCTCCCTGCCGCCGTAGGGAAGAGGCGCGCCAGGGCCTCCTCCAGAGCCGCCCGGTCGGCCAAGGTCCGCGGCAGATCGCCATCCGCCCAGGCCCCTCCCTCCTCCCGACGAGCCGCTTCAGGCTGGGGAGCCAGCAGGCAGAGCCCGCCCCAGTAGCCAACGGGGAGTTGCAGGGTCCACCACTGGCTGGGCGCCAGGGGTTGGGAAGCCCCTGCCCGGCGGCCGGTGATGCCCACGCCGCGGGCCTTCAGGCCCGCCTCCAGCAGGCACCACTGCTGCAGGAACTCCTCCCCGCCGGCCGCCGGCGGCAGCTGGACCAACCGCTCCACCGTTTGGGGAGGCAGCATCCGCCTGGCGATGGGCTGCCAGAGCAGCCCGGGCCGGCGCCGCTCGAGATCCACACCCACGGCAGCAAAGGGGTGGAACGCCAACACCACCAGATCACCGGAATGGGCGACGTTGAACTGCATCCCGTCGGCTCCGGGAGGCTCCAGCTGCAGCAAGGGCTTCCCGTGGGGACCGGGGACCACAGGGAGTCTCCTGGGCTCCGCGGCCAGCCAGGTGCCGAGCAGCTGACGCAGGGCCGAGCGTCCGAGCAGGAACCGTTCCCGGTCGTCGTCCCGGCGGAAGGCCTCCAGGCGCTGCCGTTCCTCGCCGCTGAGCAGAGCGGCAAGCTCGGGGAGGGCCTGCTGAACCTCGGGACGGCGGCGATCGATCAGCCAGACACTGGGTTCGCTCCCCGCTGCCGGCCTGGGGGGGCAGACCCCCGGCAGCCACGGACGCGGCCGCAGAGAAGCGAGACCCTGGGCCGCAGGGACGCCCACCGCTGGGGGAGAATCGCTCGAACGCCACGGTTCCCGCATCGGCATCTCCGCTGCAACCGGCATTCGCCACTCTCCCCATGCTCCTTGATCTGCGCGGCAAGAAGGCCCTCGTCACCGGCATCGCCAACAACCGCTCGATCGCCTGGGGGATCGCCCAGCAGCTGGCGGCCGCCGGCTGCGAGCTGGGCGTCACCTACCTGCCGGATGAGAAGGGCCGCTTCGAAGCCAAGGTGCGGGAGCTCACCACCCCCCTCAACCCCACCCTGTTCGAGCCCCTGAATGTGCAGGAGCCCGCCCAGATCGAGGCCGTCTTCCAGCGCATCCGGGAGCAGTGGGGGTCGCTCGACGTGCTCGTGCACTGCCTCGCCTTCGCCGGCAAGGAGGAGCTGGTGGGCGACTACTCCGCGATCAGCCCCGAGGGCTTCGGCCGCGCCCTCGAGGTGAGCGCCTACTCCCTGGCGCCCCTCTGCCGCCACGCCAAGCCCCTCTTCAATGAAGGCGCCAGCGTGATCACCCTCAGCTACCTGGGCGCCGAACGGGCCATCCCCAACTACAACGTGATGGGCGTGGCCAAGGCGGCCCTGGAGGCCTCGGTGCGCTACCTGGCCGCCGAGCTGGGTCCTGAAAAGCAGGTGCGGGTGAACGCCATCAGCGCCGGCCCGATCCGCACCCTGGCCAGCAGCGCCATCGGCGGCATCCTCGAGATGATCCACAACGTGGAGGAGAAGGCCCCCCTGCGCCGCACCGTCACCCAGGACGAAGTGGGCAGCACCGCGGCGTTTCTGGCCAGCCCCCTGGCGTCGGGCATCACCGGCCAGGTGCTCTACGTGGACGCCGGCTACTGCATCACCGGGATGTGAGGTGAGGCGGAGAGTGGACGCTCCGCCTCACCGTTCGGAACCGATTCAGCCAACCACGGCTTCGCTTCAGCGAACCACGGCTTCAGAGAACCTTGGGGATGGTTCCGAGCTGAACAAGCAGACCATAGATGTCAAGCTGCGACCAACGCCCGACCACCTTGCCATCCTTGACTCGAACGGCGCTGATCCCGCTCAGGGTGACGGTTTTGCCATCGGGCTTGGAGCCGAACAGTGGGCCCTTGTCATGCACCCCGGTCAGCTTCCAGAAATGGGTGACGATGTCCCCTTCAGCCACGTCGGAGTGCTCGAGCTTGACATCACTCAAGGCGCCACGGAAGGCCTTGATGATCCCGGCAAACCCCTTGGTACCCATCTCCGGAGGGTGGAGCGGGGAATAGTCGTAGGTGTCGGCAACGATATACTCATCGAGAACGGAAAGATCGCCATCCACCCAGGCCTTCACCATCAGGTCGTGATATACCTCACGGGCCTTCTTGCTGGCCGCGTTGGTGCTGGTCAAGCCACTGGGGCAGGGGTAAGGCACACCCTGGTTGTACCACTCGGCGCCACGTCCCTTGGGCCCACAGGCATAGGAAGGAGCATTAAAGAAGCTTAGTGAACTCGGCGTCAGAGCAATCTGTTGCCGATCTTGCGGGAACATTTCATAAGCCTTAGCAGCCGCCCCAAGAGACAGCGAGGCAACAATCCCTGCACCCACAACAATCCCAGCACCCAGAAGTCGCCCAAGCGGCTTTTTACTACTCATGACGTTGACATTGGGGAAGCATCACATGGCTAGCAAGGCAAGGCCGTGCTGGCGCGGGGCGCGCCACAATTGTCGGCAAATCAGCACAATAAAATCCGGCCTTGGTCAGGCGCCTCTCAATCACCATACAATCACCCCAAAATTAAGCTGAAGCCAAGTGACAAGCACATCCAGACTTTGGCTCCTATCGGGTATTTTTGTTCTGGTGGCCGAACAGGCTTTTGGCTATCAGGCCAGAAGTGCAGAAAGACCGCCCACATCACAGGTTGCACGCAAGGAATTGCATCGGCCTATGGACAAACCAAGCCCCGATGAATCCCCGTTTGTAGAAACCCAGATTCTCAGCACACCAAACCGATCCCATCCAGATGGCCAGCAGCTGCTCGCCGAGCAACCAGCCACCAGAACAGCGCTGGAACCGGAGCTCACGACTGAAGGAGCAGAAGCATCCATCTCCAGCAGCACTGAATCAGAAAGCCTGAAGACCTCAGGAAGCACGGATCAACCCACTAGCCCGCAAATCTCTGAAACCCCGGAAAGCCAGCCAAGCCCGGACAGTGCCGAGAAAGAAGCTTGCCCACTCAGCAGAGCCCTCAATCTGGGTGTGACCAAAGCCCTGAAGCGGCCCGCAACAAACAACCCCTTGGACAGCTTCACCTACATCGCAGGGATCCGCTGTCGCGGCCAGGGCATTGAAAACCAGGACTTCATGTTTCAAAGCACAATCCCAGCACTGAACCGACTTTGGGACAACGGCGTCGAGATGATTGCCACCTTTTATCCCGACGCAACATGGAGCAGCTTTGAAAGCTCGGGATTTTCCACTTCCTACATCACATCGATCGATGTCTACACAGAGCGTGCGGGCATGTGGAAGGGCGGACAATTTCACTTTACAACAGCAGGGTTTACGACACAAGACGTCAACTTTGAGATCCCGGTTAATAATGTTGTAAGGGCAGAAGTTTCCCCGGCAAACGAATGGAGGATCTTCGAGTTGTGGTATGGTCAGCGCGTGATTCCTCAGCTTGAATTGCGGCTCGGCTGGATTTACCCATGGGTCAAACAAGCCTCGCACCAGACATCTGGAGTACTGCAGAATCAGATTTTTGACTATCCAGGCCTCTTCGGCACCACCGAATTTACGGGCAATTTTCTGCCCTATGCACAAGCACCCTTCGGCATGCAGGCCCTCTACAATCCCAATAGCCACCATCAGGTTTCATTGTTCATTGGTGATGGCAAAGCGGATCCCAGTGGAGGATTTGAGCCCCAGATATGGGATATCGAACTTTCAAGCGACGATGGCCTCGAAATCATCGCGGAGTACGCCTATCTGAACCACAGCAAGGATCCGACAAAAATGCCTGGATACTACAAGATCGGATTCCAGGCAAACACAGGCAAGTTCTTTAATTATGACACGACTGATTTTGATCGCAGTGGCATCTATGGAGGCTATATCACCCTGGAACAGATGATCTACGCCGAGCCCACCGAGCCGGCTCGGAGTCAGGGTCTGTTCATTTGGGGCAAGGCTGTTTACAGCCCGAATCCTCGCAATATTGTTGAATTTGCAGGATCCGCAGGGCTTTCCTACGCAGGACTGATACCTGGCAGGGACAGAGATGTGTTTGCCATTGGCCTCGGCCATGCTGACTACAACAACAATGCTGCTGATATAAATGCAGCTCGGGCTGCAGAGTCAGGTCTCGACAGAATTGCCTTCTCGGGCGAGACAGTGCTTGAAGCTGTTTACCAGGCACAACTGACACCATGGCTGATGCTGATTGCCAGTTACCAGTACATCATCGACGCCAGCCCCCTCGGCGTCGGCAATCCAGACGACAAATCTGGCCATGTCTTTCTGCTCAACACACGCATGGCCTTTTAATCATTCACGAAGATGGAGTTTCCGCGGCCCGCACCTTTGGGTGACCATCTGAAGGGGTCACTTTCCCTTTCCCTCCGTGGTGAACTCAACAAGACCGGCATCCTCCAGTGAGGCTTCCATCCACGCAACAATGCGCTCGCGTCCGTTGCCCAAGAGCCTGACCAACTGCTCGGCAAGAAATTGACTCTGCCCTTAGGATGGGCTGTTCATACGCCATCGCCATGGCTGTCGTCAAAATCGTCTTCCACTCGGGAACCGGCAACACGCGATGTCTCGCTGAAGCGGTGCACCGTGGTGCGGCCGCCCACGCCGATGCGGAGCTGATGGAAATCACTGGTTCAATGATCAGTGATGGCCGCTTTACCGATGAAGATTTTTTGGCCAAACTGGACTCTGCAGATGCCATCATCTTTGGCTCTCCTACCTACATGGGCATGGTGAGTGGGCAGATGAAATGCTTCTTTGATGCCACCAGCCAGCGCTGGATGTCTGGCGCATGGAATTCGAAACTTGCCGCTGGATTCACCACAAGCCTTGGCCTAAGTGGTGACAAGCAATCCACCTTGTCCTACCTCGTCACCGTCTCCTGCCAGCACGGCATGATCTGGGTGAGTTGCGATGCCCCCAATGGGCTGTTCCAGGGTGCCTCGATGGAAGAGGCCACCAATCGCTTGAGCAGCAACACGGGAGTGATGAGTCAGGTGAATTTCGGACCTGAATTTCATCCCACACCGGGAGATGAGCGCACGGGCGAATTGCTTGGCGAACGGGTTGCCAAACTTGCCGCGCGGCTGGCCTGACGTTGGGTCCTTGCTGGCTCAAATCGCAAAAAAAGGGGGTGGAATGCCCCCTCCATTTGTCTTGAAGATTGATGTGAACGTTAGTCAGCCCGGATCTGACTGAAAGGCGAATGCAGGGCTGGCATCCAGTACCGCGAACGCCATTCAGGCCGGCATACTCAGGCCTTCAGCTGTTCAACAAGGCTGTACTGGTCCCATACGTTCCACAGCTCATCAATCTTTCCAGCAGAGACACTAAAAATTGTGATCCCGTTCACATTGATTGATTTTCCGCTGGGGGGCATTCCATAAAAGTTTCCCGTCTGGGTTCCCGTGCAGGTCCAACGGCAGATCACCTTCCCATCGGCTTCGAATGTTTCGTGGACGTCGTAGAACGCATCAGGAATGCCTTCTACAAAACCACCAATAAAACCCTTGGCCGAAGCTGCGCCAACGATGTCGTGAGCATTGACATGGCCCACATAACCATCGGCGAGAATATCATCGAGAAGATCTATCTTCTTATCATTATATACTTCATAGAACTGCATAGCAGTTTTCACGGCATCTGAAGTCATGGCGGAGTGGAGTCAGGGGGTGAAAAGACAGAACCTTCCAAGCAATGCTAATCACCACTTAGAAGAAGCTCAGCGGCCATCTCTGCGATGACCATCGTAGGTACATGATTGTTGCCCGCCGTGGCATAGGGAGTCACCGAGGCATCCGCCACATGGAGGTTGGCGATGCCATGCACCTGCAGCCTGCTATCCACAACGCTCTCTTCTGGATCGGATCCCAGTCTGCAGGTTCCAACAGGATGCCAGAGGGTGCTGGCATTGCCACGCACATAGCCCTCCAGATCAGCGTCCTCGGGGAGCAGCGGTTCTCCCGCCAAGCCCTCCAGGCCGGGCTGCTTCACCATCTGGCGGCAGAATTCCACTGCCTTGATCAACACTTCCACGTCCTTGCGGTGGGACAGGTAGTGAGGATCGAGTTCCACTCGCTGCTTGGCTCCCAGGCGCACTCTGCCGACACTGACAGGCTGCACAAGGATTGGCAGAAAGATCATCACGGGTCCACCCAGGGGAGGCAGCAGGCGCTGCAACGGCCTTGGGGCAGCGGGGGTGAAATTCAGTTGCAGATCAGGAGCCCCCGAAGGGCTGTTGTTATTGAGATTGAGAAACAGGACATTGCCCGTGAGCAGCCTCGGATTGGGTATCTCCTTCTTGAGCCGATAGATCACAGGAAGCTGGAGATGATCCATCAGATGCTCCCCAACGGCCGGCAACTCCACCTTCGGCGGCACACCAGCCTTCTCCAGCGTGCGCGTCGGACCGATCCCGGAACGCTGCAGCAGCAGCGGTGTCAGCAGCGCCCCTCCACAGAGAATGATTTCCTGCTCGGAACGCAGGGTTTCGATCTCACCCTGGGAGTTGCGCACGTCCACGCCTGTCGCCCCACCATCAGGCCCCAGAACAATCCTGAGAGCCTCGCAACCATGGCGCACCTCGAGAAGCGGTGTATCCAGAATCTCAGCGAGATAGGCATTGAAAGCACTGTGGCGTCGACCCTGGCCATCGATGTTGAACTGGAGGGGGCCAGCACCATTCTCCTGACGGGGACCGTTGTAGTCCCAGTCGTCGGCGGCATAGCCGAGTGCGGCCGCCGACTGCTGGAATTCGGGTGAATAGGAAGCCGGATCCGGACAATCGCGCACCTCCATCAGGCCGCTCTGGAAACGACCTTCACGGGGGCCATCCACGTAGTTCTCGATCCTGGACAGAGCCCTGCGGGTGCGATCCAGACTCCACCGCGGCCCCCCTCGGCGCTCCAGATGCTCGTAATCACTGGAATGGCAGCGCACGTACATCATGGCGTTGATCGCGGAACTCCCCCCAACGATCTTTCCCTGGTTGACCGTGATCGTGCGGTTGGCCAATCCCTTCTGTCGCACCGTGGGCAGGGCCCAGTCGAAGCGAGTATTCCAAAGATTGATGAAGCCCTCGACATCCTCCACGTTGCTGGGATGCCGATGCATCTCCCCAGCCTCGATCAGCAGCACCTGTCGGCCGGCATCAACGAGTCGCCTGGCCAGGATGCAGCCGCTGGCACCGGCACCCACAACGATGTGCTGGGTCATGGAAGAACCTTGCAGGAGTGGGGCAACCGGGCCTGAGGCAAGCTGCGGAACAGGCCGCGGAACAGATGTGGAAATGTCGGGACTGGATGACTGAACGGCATCCGCGCTGAGCACCGGGCCACAACGCCAACCTAGCAATCATCGCCGGCCGCAACCATGGCGGTTGCTCAGCGCAACGAAGGCTGTCAGGGCGCCCCAACACATCGTGAATAAATCCGGTACTGGCCGAGCCCCCCTTGCCGAAGCCCGATAATGGAGCATACAGAATTGCTCCAGAATGTCTTCCAACCCCGCCGCAGGCAACCGGAGACTGGCCCGCCTCTATTACAAGCGTGTCATGAATCTGGCCGAAATCGATGTGATTCCCCAGATCATGGATGAAGACTTTGTCTTCACGATTCCCACCCACCCTGAAGTTTTCAAAGGCACCAAAGGATTTGAGGAGGAGGTCACAGGGCTGCATGGTGCGTTCCCCGATGTTCACCTCGATGTTCATCACAAGTGGTGCTTCGATGACCTCATCCTTGGCCTGTGGCGCGGTACCGGCACCCACACGGGAGAGAAGCCCCTCAGTACGCCCAGGGGGCCACTGCCTGCTACGGGGCACCCCTTCGACATCCAGGGGGTGAGCTGGATCCGTGCCGATGGAACACTGCTGCGGGAGAATCTTGCCAACGAAGACACACTGAAGATCATTCATGACCTCGGTGTTCGTGACTTCTCCTGGCTCTATCAGGCGGCAGGAGCCTCCCTGGCCGGTGGCTTCCAGTTCCCGTACGCCAGTTCTGGATCGCTGAGCTTCGACAGCCTCGTGCCGTGGAGCAGGATGGACCATCCCCTGCTGCTGGAACCCGCTACGTCCTCAGCTCAGATCGAAGCATTCTTCGCAGCCTATTGGAGCGCCTTTGAGAACGTTTCCATCAAGATCACCCATGCCAAGCGCTCCAATGAAGTGAATGCCTATCGCTGGGAATTCACTGCCGATCATGTGCGGCCATTCTTTTCCCTGCAACCCTGCCATCGGCCGATCCACCACCAAGGCGTCACGGTATGCCTGCTGGACGGACTCGGACGGGTGGTGTCGTCCTACATCAACGAAAATCTGATCGTGCTGATTGGACAGATGGAAGCCCAGCAAGGCTCCCCCTGACCTGCGGCTTGTCCGCAGCTTCTCGGGAGCCTGCCCGGCAGCCGGCACGATGATCGCAGCGTCATCACCGCCGCGTTCGGCTGGTGGCACGTGGCGAGCTTCCTGCCGAGATCTACGCTGCCTGAAGCTCAGCTCCGGAACACACCGCTTGTCCGCCTCTCCCTGTCGCACCGGTTCGGTTCACCGTGTCACCGGGGAAACGGATGTGAGCGTCTCGATCGCGCTGGACGGCTCCGGACAGTGTCGCGCCGCCACCGGTGTGCCGTTCCTCGACCACATGCTGCACCAGATCGCCAGCCACGGCCTGGTCGACCTGGAGATCAGCGCCAAGGGGGATACCCACATCGATGATCACCACACCAATGAAGATGTGGGCATCGCCGTGGGCCAGGCCCTGGCACAGGCCCTGGGGGACCGGCGCGGCATCCACCGCTTCGGCCATTTCGTGGCGCCCCTGGATGAGGCCCTGGTGCAGGTGGCGCTCGACTGCTCCGGCCGTCCCCACCTCAGCTACAACCTGCAGATCCCCGCCCAGAAGATCGGCAGCTACGACACCGAACTGGTGAAGGAGTTCTTCGTGGCCGTGGTGAACAACTCGGGACTCACCCTGCACATCCGCCAGCTCGACGGCGCCAACTCTCACCACATCGTGGAAGCCTGTTTCAAGGCCTTTGCGCGAGCCCTGCGCATGGCCACGGAGATCGATCCGCGTCGCGGCGGAGAGGTGCCCAGCAGCAAGGGGGTGCTGGAGCAGGCCGGCGCCTGATCAGCGGATCGGCTGGCGGGCCCAGAGGAACAGCCCGAGCCGTTCGGCATCGGCCATCGTGCGTTCGGCGTCGAGCAGCAGGGCCCCACGGGCCTCCCAGGCGATGCCCGCCAGGCCTGCCGCAGCAGCCTTGGCCACCGTCACCGGCCCGATGGCCGGCAGATCCATGCGCCGGTCCTGCTGGATCTTGGGAGCCTTGTAGAGCACGCCCGACCGAGAGCCGTCGGCAGGATGCTCCCGGGTCGAGGCCACCCAGTCGAGCATCGCGTCAGTACCCGGCAGCGATTCTGTGGCCAGGCAGAGCCCCCCCGCCACCACGGCGCCCTGGCCGACATCCACCCCCGAGATCGCTGCCACGATGTGGGCGGCCCGTTCCACGTCGGCCCTGTCGGTCTCGCTGGGCAGACGGCTGGCATAGAGGCCGGGCTCGGGCAGCAGGTGGGGCGCCACCTCCTCGACGCCCACCACCTCCAGACCCAGCTCCTCGATGATTTCGGCGAGGGAGCGCAGGGAGGCGTCGTCGCCCTTGCGGAGCGACGCCAGAATCCGGGGAGCCGCCAACAGGGTGGAGCCCTCGAAGCGCATGATGTTCAGCGCCCTGGGGCGATGGAACTTCCCCACCATCACCACCTGACGGATGCCGCGCTTCTCGAGAGAACGGAAAAAGGAGATCGACCGCTCGAAGTAGAACTCCTCGGCCTCCTCCAGTTCGACATCGAGTCCGTGGGGTGTGCAGATCAGGTGGGCACGACCCACCGCGCTGAGTGCCTGCGAGAGCATCCGTGGGAGTGCACCGGCACCGGCAATGATCGCGAGGGTCGGGTCACCCATCTAGGCCGGCTTCTGGATCCCGGGAAGGTTTGGGCAGTCAACTGCCCGCAAGCCGGCCCTGACCGGCCGGAGTGGACACGTCCTCGGTCGTCATCGGGTCCGGGCTGAGCTGCCGCAGCAGCTCCTGGGGCGTCAGCCGTCGGTCGGAGGCGGCCTCACCGGCTTCACGCAGCGCCCGCAGCGTGACCAATCCGGCGGCGGCCTCCTCCTCTCCGATCACCGCCGCATGGCGGGCGCCGGAGCGGTCGGCCCGCTTGAACTGCTTGCCGAAGGCCGCGCCACTGGCATCCAGTTCCACCCGCAGACCCGCCTGGCGGCAGAGGCGCGCCAGCGGCAGCGCCTGGGCTTCTGCAGCTTCCCCCCGGCTGATCACATAGAGATCCACGGGCTGGGGTGCCAGCTCGGCGGCATCCGCCCTCTGGGCGAGCAGCAGCACCAGGCGCTCCATCCCCAGGGCCCAGCCCACGGCAGGGGTGGGGGGGCCGCCGAGCTGCTGCACCAGACCGTCGTAGCGACCACCGCCGCAGACGGTGGCCTGGGACCCCAGCTGGCTGCTGGTGATCTCGAAGGCGGTGTGGCTGTAGTAGTCGAGGCCGCGCACCAGACGGGGGTTGAGCGTGAAGGGAATGCCGAGCGCCTCGAGGCCCTGCCGCACCCGCGAGAAGCGTTCGTGGCTCTCGCCGCTGAGGGCATCGGCGAGGCTGGGAGCCCCCTCGAGCAGGGCCTGGGTGGCGGACACCTTGGAGTCGAGAACCCGCAGCGGATTGGTGCTGATGCGCTGCTGGGAGTCGGGATCGAGCTGATCGCGGTGGGCCTCCAGCCAGGCCACCAGTTCGCTGCGGTAACGGGCCCGGTCATCCGGGCTGCCGAGCGTGTTGAGCTCCAGCGCCAGGCCGCCCACCTCCAGGCCGGCGAGCAGATCCCAGGCGATGGCGATCGCCTCCACGTCACTGCGGGGATCGGCGAAGCCGAGCAGCTCCAGGCCGATCTGGTGGAACTGGCGCTGCCGGCCGGCCTGGGGCCGCTCGTAGCGGAACATCGGGCCGCCGTACCAGAGCCGCTGCGGCCCCTGGCTGAGCAGGCCGTGCTGAATGGCGGCCCGCACCACCGAGGCCGTGCCTTCCGGGCGCAGGGTGCAGCTGCGTTCTCCCCGGTCGCGGAAGGTGTACATCTCCTTGCCCACCACGTCGGTGGCCTCGCCGATGCCGCGGGCGAACAGCTCGGTCACCTCCAGCAGCGGCGTGCGGATCTCCCGCACCACGGAGCGGCGGAAATGCTCCGCTGTCACAGCCTCCACGTGCTGCCACAGGGGAGTCTGCTCCGGCAGCAGGTCCACCATGCCCCGCAAGCTCTGCAGCGACGCCAATCCCTGTGCAAGCGAATGGGCTGAGTCTGCCTGGCGGCGTGGGCCCCTCAGGCGTGGTAATCGCGGTACCAGCGCGCAAAGCGCTCCACACCCTGCTCCAGCGGGGTGGATGGCCTGAACCCCACCCAGGCCTCGAGCAGGGCCGTGTCGGCCGCCGTCGCCGCCACGTCGCCGGGCTGCATGGGCTGGAAATCCTTGATGGCCGTCCGTCCCAGGGCCCGCTCGAGCACGTCGATGAAGTGCAGCAGCGCCACCGGCTGGCTGTTGCCGATGTTGAAGATCCGGTGGGGTGCCCAGCTGGTGGCCGGATCCGGGGACACCGCCTGGAACGCCGGATTCGCCGTGGCCGGCTTCTCCAGGCAGCGGATGACCCCCTCGACGATGTCATCGATGAAGGTGAAATCGCGCCGCATGTGGCCGTGGTTGAACACCCGGATCGGCTCCCCCGCCTGGATGGCCCGGGCGAAGAGCATCGGCGCCATGTCAGGGCGGCCCCAGGGCCCATACACGGTGAAGAACCGCAGGCCCGTCGCCGGCAGGCCATAGAGGTGGCTGTAGCTGTGGGCCATCAGCTCGTTGGCCTTCTTGGTGGCGGCGTAGAGGCTCACCGGATGGTTGACAGCCTGCGCCTCGGAGAACGGCAGGTTGGTGTTGCCGCCGTACACCGAGCTGCTGGAGGCATAGACGAGGTGCCGGACGCCATGGTGGCGGCAGGCCTCCAGCACGGTGCCGAAGCCCAGCAGGTTGCTCTGGAGGTAGGCCTGCGGGTTCTCGATCGAGTGGCGGACCCCTGCCTGGGCGGCCAGATGCACCACCCGGTCGGGTTGCCGCTGCTCAAACAGCGCCAGGAGGGAGGCCCCGTCCTCCACCGCCTGGTGGCGGAAGGTCCACTGGCCCGGGGCCGCCGTGGCCTCCAGGCGGGCCAGGCGTGCCTGCTTGAGAGCCGGGTCGTAGTAGGCGTTGAGGTTGTCGAGACCCAGCACCGACTCGCCCTGCTCCAGCAGGCGGCGGCAGACCGCCGCGCCGATGAAGCCAGCGGCCCCGGTCACCAGCACCGGGGCACTCATGCCGCTGGAAGGCTGGTGCGAAACCAGGCGATGGTGGCCTCCAGTCCCTGCTCCAGGGGCACCGAGGGCTCCCAGCCCAGCTCCCGGCGGGCCAGCTCAATCCATGGTTGCCGTTGCAGCGGATCATCCTGGGGCAGGGGCTCGAAGACGAACTGCAGCTCCGGGTTGATCCGGTCACGCACCAGCTCGGCCAGCTGGCGGATGGTGAATTCCCCAGGGTTGCCGACGTTCATCGGGCCGGTGTGGGTGCCGTTCATCAGCCTGATCAGCCCCTCCACCAGATCGTCCACGTAACAGAAGGAGCGGGTCTGCTCGCCGTCGCCGTAGAGGGTCAGGGGCTTGCCGCGCAGGGCCTGCACGATGAAGTTGCTCACCACCCGGCCGTCATCGGGGAGCATGCGAGGTCCGTAGGTGTTGAAGATGCGCGCCACGCGGATCTCCGTGCCATGCATGCGGTGGTAATCGAAGCAGAGGGTCTCGGCGATGCGTTTGCCCTCGTCGTAGCAGCTGCGGGGGCCGATGGTGTTGACGCAGCCGCGGTAGTCCTCCGGCTGGGGGTGCACCTCCGGATCGCCGTACACCTCACTGGTGCTGGCGAGCAGCAGGCGTGCGCCCACCCGGCGGGCCAGGCCGAGCATGTTGTAGGTGCCCAGGAAGCTGGTCTTGGCCGTCTTGATCGGGTTGTGCTGGTAGTGCACCGGAGAGGCGGGACAGGCCAGGTGCCAGATGCGATCCACCTCCAGCTGGATCGGCTCGGTCACGTCATGGCGGATCAGCTCAAAGCGGGGGTGGCCGATCCAGCGGGCGATGTTGGCCTTCCGCCCGGTGAAGTAGTTGTCGAGGCAGAGCACCTCCTCGCCGGCTTCCATCAGCCGATCGACCAGATGGGAGCCCAGAAAGCCGGCCCCTCCCGTGATCAGATTGCGCGGGAGGGAGGCCGGCACCGCCTCAGCCCTGCCCGATGCGCCAGACATTGAGGCCCGCCGCCCGGGCGGCCGCCTCGTCGGCCCGGCCGCGGGCATCGAAGAGCCAGGCCGGCTGGCGCATCACCGCAGCAATGGCCATCCAGTCCAGCGCCGCGAACTGCTCCCACTCGGTGAGCAGCAGCAGGGCATCGGCCCCCAGCGCCGCCGCCTCCACCGAGGCCACCAGACGCCAGCTGCCTTCCCCCTCACCGGCCGGCTGGCCGAGGTCGAGGCCGATCTGGCGCTCACTGACCTTCGGGTCGACGATCATCAGCTGGGCGCCCTCCTCGAGCAGATCCCGGGCGATGCGGATTGCCGGGGATTCGCGGGTGTCGTTGGTGTCGGCCTTGAAGGCGAAGCCCAGGATGGCGAGCCGCTTCCCCGTCACGGTGCCGAACAGCCGGGTCACCACCAGCCGGGCGATGCGGTGCTGCTGCCAGGTGTTGAGCCGCACCACCTGCTCCCAGTACGCCGCCACCTCCTCGAGGCCGTAATGACGGCAGAGGTAGACGAGGTTGAGGATGTCCTTCTGGAAGCAGCTGCCACCGAAGCCAGGGCCGGCCTGAAGGAACTTCGGCCCGATCCGGCTGTCGGCCCCGATCGCGCGCGCCACCTCCCGCACGTCGGCGCCGGTGGCCTCGCAGAAGGCGGCGATGCCGTTGATCGAGCTGATCCGCTGGGCCAGGAAGGCATTGGCCGTGAGCTTGCTGAGCTCACTGCTCCAGAGGTTGGTGCGCAGGATGCGCTCCGGGGACACCCAGTGGGCATAGACCGCCGCGAGCACGTCGATGGCGGCGGGATCATCGCCACCGATCAGCACCCGATCGGGGTGCTCCAGATCCCCGATCGCCGTGCCCTCCGCCAGGAATTCGGGGTTGGAGAGCACCGAGAAACTCTTGCCGGCCACGCCGGCGCCCAGGATCGCCTTGACGGCCTCGGCCGTCCGCACCGGCAGGGTGCTCTTCTCCACCACGATCGTGTGGCCCTGGGCCGCCTTGGCCACGGTGCGGGCACTGGCCTCGACCCACTTGAGGTCGCTGGCCTGGCCGGCGCCGAGCCCCCTGGTCTTGGTGGGGGTGTTCACCGAGAGGAAGACCATGTCGGCCGCGGCGATGGCCTCCTCCACCGCGGTGGAAAAGAAGAGGTTGCGGCCACGGCAACGCCCCACCACCTGATCGAGCCCGGGCTCATAGACCGGCAGGCGGCTCAGATCCGGATCGTTCCAGGCCGCGATCCGCGCGGCGTTCAGGTCAACGACGGTGACCGTGATGGCGGGGCAGCGATCGGCGATCACGGCCATGGTGGGTCCGCCCACATAGCCCGCGCCGATGCAGCAGATGCGTTGGGGCAGCGGAGCGGAGACGGCCGTCGTCAAGCACGGTCCAGGCGGGTGCAGGAAAGGTAAGACGGCTGAGGCGGCCCTTCCCTGACAGGCCACCAGCGGGAGTTCTGGATCAGCTCGACTCGCAGGCGCGTCGGCTGTGATCCAAGACGCGTCAGCTGGGATCAACAAGAGTTGGCAGGGCCATGCTCCTCATCACGGTTGCCCCAGCCAGACCTGACGTCGGCCGGTCTGGTCAGCCCGGCCCCTCGGGCTGGCTGACCGGGGGGATCGGGGAGGGAAGAAAGGTCCTCCAGTCGAGGTTGCTGATCGGGTTGAGCACCTCATAGGGCCCCTCCCCCACGGCCACGTCCAGCAGGTCCGGACGGCCGGAGCGTACCTTCAGGCCATCCCGCAGCCGAATCCGCTGCAGATCGCCCTCCTGCAGGGTGTTGGTGTACACCACCTCCCCGTCG
>NZ_JBKOUC010000015.1:0-83382 GCF_046764815.1 Aphanothece stagnina RSMan2012 | reverse complement strand
GAATCGGGACACGGCGCTCAGGTGCTCAGGGTGCGGCGCTGGGTGACCAGCTTGTAGGCCTCGACCCGATCACCGTCCTGCCAGCCGGTGAAGCGATCACAGCCGATGCCGTGTATCCCGACCGAATTAAGTGCGCCATGTTGGCCTGGCATGCGCTGCGCGAAGCCCTGGAAGGCCGACCCGAGACCGCGGGGCTATCGGTCAAAACGGAATAGCGCATGCCTGACCCGATCCCTTTTTCCCCCGAGACCGAGGCGCGACCGCTTGATAGCATCACCCGCGCCATCATTGAAAGCGAAGTGATTGAGGCGATTCGCACGGTTTACGATCCCGAAATTCCGGTGAACGTTTACGATCTCGGGCTCATTTACGGGCTGAACATCAATCCCGATGCGACGGTGGACATCACCATGACCCTTACCTCGCCCGCCTGTCCGGTGGCGGGAACGCTGCCGGGGGAAGTGGAACAGGCGGCGCGTACGGTGCCGCAGGTCAAAGATGTCCGTCTGGAATTAGTATGGGATCCTCCCTTTAGCATTGACCGAATCCCGGAACATATACGCCTTGAACTTGGCCTGTTTTGAATGGCCCCCGAATAACTCCTTTTTTTGATCACTTATGAGATTTAGCGCCCAAGAAGAATACGGTCTGAGATGCTTGGTGGCACTGGCCAAGCTTGGCCCTGGCGGCTCGCTGACCATTCCCGAAATCAGCAAGCAAGAAGGGATGACCCCAAGCCACGTGGCCAAACTGATGGCGATTTTGCGTCGGGCCGGATTTGTGAAGAGCACGCGCGGACAACTCGGCGGCTATACGCTGGCCAAGAGCCCGGCCGAAATGCCGATTCGGGCGATTTTGGAACCGCTTGGCGGCCGCATTTTTGGCGATGACTTTTGCCTTCGCTACAACGGAATCGAGCAAGAGTGCGTCCACAAAACCGACTGCTTGATTCGGCCGATGTGGGAGCAGGTTCAGTACGCCATTGATTCGGTGGTGAACCGGTACACCCTGGCCGATATCATGGAGTCGCGCATCGAGTCCCCCCCGCTTAAACTGGCGGCCGCCGCGGGTCGGCCCCACCCGAGTGCCCAGGCCAACTGGGCGATGGACGTAGAAAAGGAGTAGTCATGAGCGAGGTGCCTGTGAGTACGTTTCCGGTTGAAATTGCGCCCGAGGCCCGCGAACAAGTGCGCCGTCTCGTCGCCCGAAAGGGCGATGAAACCTCTTTTCTGCGCATTGGTGTAAAAGGGGGCGGCTGCAGCGGCTTGGAGTACGTGTTTAAGCTCGATCACCAACGTCGGCCGGGCGATTTAGAGGATTCGGTAGATGGGATCACCGTCGTCTGCGATCCCAAGTCGGCGACCTATTTGCAGGGCGCGCGCCTGGTGTTCACGGGCAACCTGATCGGGGGCGGATTCGCCTTTGAAAATCCCAACGCCGAACGTCAGTGCGGCTGCGGCACCAGCTTTACTCCGCGCCGTCCCCAAGCCTCGTGACTGAACCCGTGATTTTTACGGTCGGTTACGGCCGGGAAGACTTTGCTCACCTGAGGAAGCGCCTGCAAGCGCACGGCATTGTCCACTTGGTTGATGTCCGCACGTCGCCGTATTCGCGCTACCAGGCGGAGTTTCGGCCAGGGGTGATTGACCGATGCTGCGAGGAGGCGGGGCTGCTCTACTCTTACCGCGGAGATCTGCTGGGCGGCAAACCCAGTCAGCCGGCCCTGCAAACCGATGGCAAGGCCGATTGGAGCAAAATTCGCGCGTGGCGACCTTTTCAAACGGCGGTGGGCGAGGTGATTCGCCTGGCCGAGAGCGGGCCCGTCGCCTTGCTCTGCGGTTGCGAGTGGGCGCACAAATGTCATCGAGGCGGACTCTTGACACCAGCCTTTGATGAGAAAGGGGTCAAGCTGCGACACATTAGCATGGACGGAATCGCTCGAACCCTTGAGGAAGAGGTGGCCCACCAAAACGGTGGTCAGCTCGGTTTTGCTTTTTAGTGTCGCCGGGCCCGGGGGTGCCTCAAATCGAGGCCTCGCGGCGTAGACTTGAGAAGACCATGCTGACTCCGTACGACTGGCAAGAAGGGATTGGCCACCGCGCCCAATACGTTGAGGGGCGACTTGCTTCGGGGATCCCGGTTGCGGCCGCTTCCATTCCCGATGGAATTGTGCTGGCGACCTTTCGGGCGCAGTCGGGCAAGCTGTTTGAAGTGTACGACCGCATCGCCTATTCGGCGATTGGCCTGCAATCCGATGTGGAAGCGCTGCGCGTGGCGGCGGTGGAGTTCAGCCATCAAGAAGGTTTTCGGCGAAGCGAAGAAGACGTCACGGTGCCCCGCGTGGTCACCCACCTGAGCGAGCCGCTCAAACGGGCGTTCGGAGACTTTCGCATGTCGCCGGTCGTGGTGCGCGGCCTGTTTGGGGAAGTCAACGAGTCGCCGGATAAGGACAAGTTTTATCTTCTGGATTACGACGGTGACTATCATTTGCGACGAAACTTGGCCTTTTTGGCGGGTACCCGAGAAGCTATGTTGGCGATGGTGGAGGCGGTGGAAGGCGTGAACTTTGCCGAGGCCAAGCAAGAAGACGCTCTGGCGCAACTGCGAGAGGCAGTGGTGAAAGGGCTGGATCCGACCGGGGAACGGGCCGTGGCGGGCGAGATCCCGGAGTTCACTTTCGAAGCCGCTTTGCTCAGCCGGAGCAATGGCCGCGCCCGTCGGTTTAAGCTCTTGACGCCCCGCGAATAGCCCGGCCGACCCCTTAACATTGCAGGGGTACCATCCGTCAACCAATCATGAAGGGTATGCGGTCGGTTTTGGTGGGATGGACGGCAGTTTTCAGCCTCGCCTTAGTGGGATGCGCGGGAGTCGGAACCTCGCCGCTTGATAGCCCGGCGGGGCGCGGGGCCACGGCCCCGGCGGGAGCTCCTCGCGCCGCAAATGCTCCGTTGAGTCCGGTCGTGAGCACCGAGCCCGTACCCAACGATGCCGATGATCCGGCCATTTGGGTGAACCGAGCAAACCCCGAGCGAAGCCTGATTTTGGGCACCGACAAGATTGAAGAAAAGGGTGGGCTCTACGTTTGGAATCTGGACGGCAAGCAAGTCCAGGCCATCACGCCCCTTGACCGGCCGAACAACGTTGATGTCGCTTACGGCTTTGCGTTTGGGGACGGCAAGGCCGATATCGCCGTGGTGACCGAACGCAAAAGGCATCGCCTCCGCGTCTTCCGCATCGACCGGGAGTCGGGCAAGCTCACCGACGTTTCCGGTGTCACCGAGATTTTGAAGGATGCGGAGGGCGAGGGTCGCGAGCCGATGGGAGTCACCCTGTACACCCGACCTCGCGACGGGGCGGTGTTTGCGATTGTGAGCCCCAAAGCAGGCCCGGCCGATGGCTACTTGGCGCAATACCGACTTGAGGCGGACGGGAACAAGGTGAATGCCACCTTTGTGCGTCGGTTTGGCAAGTTCAGCGGGCGAGATGCGATGGGCGACGGGGAGATTGAGGCGTTGTTCGCTGATAACGAAGCCGGGATTGTGTATGCCGCCGATGAGAGATTTGGCATCCGCGCCCAGGCCGCCGACCCCCAGGCCGAAAATGCCGGAAAGGAGCTGTTTGTCATTGGACAGCAGGGCTTTACCGCCGATCGCGAAGGGATTGCCTTGCTTAAGCCCAGTGGCGCGCGCCCGGTGTTGCTTGCGGTGGATCAGATTGAAGGCGGGAGCGTGCTTCACGCCTTTGCCCGCCCGGCGGTCGGCACTTCGGCCGCTCCGACCTTTTTGATGACGTTGCCCACCGTGGCCGATGAAACCGACGGCTTGGACGCCACGACCGAGCCCCTGGGGCCCAAGTTTCCGGGCGGGGTGGTGGTGATGATGAACAGCAAAGATCGCAACTTTTTGCTGTTTGATGCCCGCGCGATTTTGAATGTGGCCAACGCGCCGCGTCCGGCGGCCGCGCCTCGCGCCGATACCCGGGCTACGCGTCCGCAGCCGGCTTCGGCCCGCCCGAGCGGCGGTTAGGGTCGAAAACGGCGAAGGCTAAAGCCCTCCGATTCGATTGCGGCGTAGTCGTGCCCGCAATCGGCGGGCCACGCGCACCAGAAAATCAGATCATCAGGGCCAGTGTTCACGGTTCGATGGGCCAATGCACCATCGATCCAATAGGTCACGCCGGGCTCTAACTGAACGGTGTGCGCGGCTCGGTCGCGGTTCATGAGAATCAGTTCCCCGGTTCCGGCGGTGACGATGATGAGTTCTCCCCGGCTGGGGTCAAGGTGAAAATGTCCCCGCGTCATATGGAATTCTCCGCCGACATCCCCGGGGTGCAAGATGGTGCTTCCCCACAAAACAGCGCCTGGAGTTCCATCGGGCTGGGGATGGTAAGCGTAGGTGGAATACAGCGGGCGGTCGGCGGCGGCCTTGGCCGCATCGACATCTTGCCAGTACTGCGCCAGATCGCCCACCGTGCGATGCGCGGTGAGGATCGGGTCGCCGGTGAGACGGCCTTGCTCCCAAAGGGTGTGGATCATGGGTGCAGTTTGAAGAAAAATGGCGAGTCACAAAGACGGCCTTGCCAAGGGTCCCGGCGAGGTCTTTTCGGCCAGGCGACGGATATAGCAACAGTGATAGAGTGAAGTTGGATGAGCCAACGCAAAGGCCGAATTGGCATCTTGACCGCCGGAGGAGACTGCGCCGGACTCAACGCGGTCATTGCCGCAGCGGTGAACTACGGTTCGCGGCTGGGGTACGAATTTGTAGGATTTCGTCGCGGCTTTGAGGGCGTGCTCTCGCCCATGGCCTTCCAAATCCTGACCCATGCCGATGTGCGGGGAATCAGCCATTTGGGCGGCAGCTTTTTGCACACCACCAACCGGGGCCGATTTGGGGGCAAAAAGGGCGCGGGCGATAGTAACCAGATTCCGGAAGAGATTCTGGAGGAGGCCCGGCACAACTTGGCCAGTATCAACGTTGATGGATTGATTGTCATTGGCGGAGATGGAAGCCTGAGCGCGGCCCTGCAGTTGGCCGAGCGCGGTGTGCGGGTGATTGGGGTTCCCAAGACCATCGACAACGATTTAGCCGCCACCGATCAAACCTTTGGATTTAGCACCGCGTTGGGCGTAGCGGTGGATGCGCTCGACCGGGTTCACACGACCGCGACCAGTCATGACCGCGTTCTGTTTGTGGAAGTGATGGGGCGGCATACCGGTTGGATTGCGCTCAAAGCCGGTTTGGCCGGCGGAGCCGATGCGATTCTTGTGCCCGAGTTCCCGTTTGATATCGACGATCTGGTTCGCTTTTTGCGGGATCGCAAAGCCGAAGGGAAAGGATCGGCGGTCATTGTCGTCGCCGAGGGGGCGGTGGTGGATGGGAAGCGGAGCTACGAGGCGGGATCGGCCAGCGAAGTTCGGTTTGCCGGCGTGACCAACCGCATCATGCATCTGGTGGAGCAGCTTGCCCCAGATGAGTTTGAAATGCGGGCCACGGTGGTCGGTCACATTCAGCGCGGCGGCACGCCCAACGCGCGCGACCGCAATTTGGCCCGCGCGTATGGCGTTGGGGCGATTGATGCCTTGGAGCGCGGGGAAGATCAGGTGATGGTGAGCCTGCACGGGCAAGAGATCATTACGGTCCCCATGGCCGAGGCCGTGAGTCGCCTGAAGGCGGTGGGGCAGGACACGTTGGAGTATTCCACCGCGCGCAAGCTCGGGGTGTTCGTTCACTAACTGGACTTCATGGGAACCCAAAGTCAAGAAGAAACGTCATGATAAATCAAGACGGCGATCGCGGTCGACTTGAGGTGACGACATGGCCATCCGACAAAAATTCGCAACGCAGGTAGAAACCGAACTTCTCGACCAAGTTCGTGAGCTCGCAGCCGGGGAAGGTCGTCAGATTCAATCGGTCGTGGAGGAGGCGCTGAAAGACTGGATTGAGAAAAAGTCCGGTCATCGGCCCCGGCCCGAGGTCATCGCCGCATACCACCGGAGTGTGGCGCAGTATCACGCGGTGTATGAAGAGCTGGCGAAATGACCAAGTACCTCACCTTGGGTGAAGTTCTCTTCATTCACGAGCAGGGCATCCGTACCTACGGAGGCGCAGATGGCGTCCGGGATTTTGGTCTGATCGAGTCGGCGCTCTTTCGGCCCCAGACGGGCTACTACGCGGACTTGATTGAAGAGGCGGCCGCGATTTGGGAAAGCTTGTCGCAAAACCATCCTTTTGTGGATGGCAACAAGCGGGTTGCCTTTGCGACGATGCACACCTTTTTGATCATCAATGGGTACGAGCTGCGAGCTGCACCCGACGCAACGATTCGAGATGTCCTCGGAATGTATGAACGCGGAGAATTTCGATTTGAGATGCTCGTCGAATGGCTTCGGCGCCACGCGGTCTTCGTTTCGTAGATTAAAGAAGCCCCCTTGCCAAATGGCGAGGGGGCTTTGATTCCGCAACAGGGGCTGAGCTTTACTTGCTCTTCTTGCGGCGGAGCGCGGCGAGCGCACCCAGGGCCAGAACCGTCATCGTCATGGGTTCGGGCACCGATTCCAGTTGGAAGTTATCGTAAACGACAAACGTCGCTGCCGACGCGGGGCTGACCGAAGCGAACGGGTCAAAGTAGCCCAGAATCGGTCGCTCGTAACCAAAGGTGGTGTCGATGGTTTGGTAGACCAGCGTGCCGTTCACACTCCAGCTCAGGATGTTGTTGAAGGATTCCAGCTGAATGCGCACCCACTGGTTACCGGCCTCGCCGGTAAAGGTGGTGCTGCCATTGTTCTGAGTGAACATGCCTTGCCAGAACGCGTTGCCCGAATCTTGCGCCGGAACCCAGGGGGAAAGCTGGTGCTTGCCCACAAACGCGTTGTCGGTCACATCTTCGTTCGCACCGTTGTAGAAACGGTAGTCGCGGGCCGCGCCCCCATCTCCGGTCAGGGCAACGGCGTAGCCGCTCGTGATGGGGCTGATGCCGCCCACTGCGGTCGC
Source organism: Aphanothece stagnina RSMan2012 (assembly GCF_046764815.1). Classification (NCBI taxonomy): domain Bacteria; kingdom Bacillati; phylum Cyanobacteriota; class Cyanophyceae; order Chroococcales; family Aphanothecaceae; genus Aphanothece; species Aphanothece stagnina. Next base: position 76,393 of record NZ_JBKOUC010000015.1, on the reverse strand, counting down.
CGGGCTGGTGCCCGTGGTGCCGCCCGTCGGACGCTGAATCGCGCCGTTGGCGTTGTTCATGCCGACAAAGGCGTATTCGGTCGTTGCCGTGGTGCCCGAATAGTTGATCCACATATCCACCGAGATGCGCCATCCGCTCAGCGGGTTGGCGGGCAGAGTGTTCAGACGGGCAAAAATGGCTTCCGCCGGGTCGGTGCCCGCATCGTCGGTGTCGTTAGCGGTCAACCGCAGACCCCGAGTTCCGCTGCCGTTAGGAGCAGCCGCGATTCCGACGGTGGAGTAGTCAAAGAACGGATCGGCGCCGGCATCTCCGGTCGAGACCACGGTCCAGCGCGAGCCGGCATTGCCATCTTCAAAATCTTCGACGAACAGTTGGGCCGGGGCCGTGGTGGCCAACGCCAACGAAGCGATCGTCGCAAAGAATGCGTATTTCCTCATTGAATCCTATCCTGCGCGCGCCGCAACCGACACACGATTCGTACTAGTATTCCTATCACCGCAATCAAACGTGAGGGACTTCCGCAAAAACCCGTAAAGGTACGGGGCAAAGTCGTCGACCGGAACAAGGCGAACGAGTTTTGGGGTACTTCTACCAACAGAAATGTATCGCTGGTGGCGTCAAGCGCACAAGGTCGTCGGAATCGGGGCGGCCTTTTTTCTTTTGGTGATGGCGGTCACCGGTTTTCTCTTGAGTCTGAAGGGCGAAATCCCCTGGATGCGGCCACCGGTCGGAAAGGCGGAAAAGGTCGAGTCGCTGGCCGAGGTTGTCTCGGTAGATGTGGTCACCCGGGCTGCCCTTTCCGCCGGACGGCCCGATTTGCGCACCGCCGACGACATTGATCGCATTGACTACCGCCCGGGGAAGAACATTTTTAAGGTTGTGAGTGCGGTTGGCTACAGCGAGGTTCAGGTCGATGGCAAAACTGGCCAGGTGGTTGCGGTGGGGAACCGCAACGACCAGCTCGTGGAAGATATCCACGACCTTAGTTTTTTTGATGAAAGGCTCCGTACGACGGTCTCGCCCGTGATTGCCCTTGCGCTGGCCATGATGGCCCTGTCGGGCGTCGTGATCTGGACGGTGCCTATTCTGCGCCGTCGCAAGCACGCGCAATCGGGTGGTACTCAGGGCAAGCGGGGCGACGCGCCTTAATCAGTGGCCGGACTCACCGCTTGCACCCAGCCCTTCAGGTTGTAGTAACTGGTGACCCGGGTGATATGGCCATCCTTCACTTCAAAAAAGGCGGCCGCGGGAATGGAGTAGGTTTGGCCGGTGGCGGGGGGCAGTCCGCCATCGGTCGCTAAGTACTCTCCGGAGCAGGTGAATTCAGCCGCGACGCGCGTCGGATGGTCAGGATGAGTGAGCAGCACCAGGTCTGAGATGTGCTCTCGATAGCAACGATCCATGTGCGCCTTGAACGCCCGCACAGCGTCGATTCCAACCTCTTGGCCACCCTCATTGATGTCGTGGATCACGTTGGGGTGCAGGGTCGCCAGCAAGGCGTCGGCGTCGTGAGCGTTAAAGGCGGCAAAGTACGTCTCGACGGCTTGAAGAGCGGTACGCATGAACTTGAAATTATGCGGGACGAATCGTGCGGCCAGAGGAATTTGGTAGCCTGGAGATCATGTTATGGGCCCTCCTTTTGCCAGTGGATCCGCCGGAACCCCAGTCCAGTCCGTTGGTCAGTGTCACTGTAGGAGAGTTGCCGGTGGTCATCACGGCTTCCCACGGGGGGCAGTCGGCCGTGCCGGGGGTACCCGAGCGAACGGGCACCGATCCCCGCACCGGGCGCAAGGCGCAGCAGTTTGAGACGGTCCTTGATTCCCAAACCGCCGAACTCAGCGAGGCGATCTCAGATGCCTTTCAAGCTCGAACCGGCAAGCGACCCTACGTGGTGATTGCACGCTTTGCCCGCCGGTTCATTGATGCCAACCGTCCGCTGGAAGACGCTCTTGAGCATGCCTCCGCCGAACCGTTTTATGAGGCGTTTCACTTGGCCGTGCGTCAATCCGTCGATCATGCGCGGGCCAAATTTGGCGGCGGGCGACTTTACGACATTCACGGGCAGGGCAGCAACCGCGAAGTGGTGTACCGAGGAACGCGTTCTAGGTTAACGCTGAAGACACTGCTGGAGATGCACGGAGAAGCCGCCCTGACCGGCCCCCAAGGTTGGCAAACTCAGCTTGAATCAAAGGGGTGGACATTTATTCCGACGGCTACAGATATGAGCCGCGAGACAAAGTTCAATGGAGGGTATATCGTCCAGACTTACGGGTCACATCAACCGGGCGGGATCGACGCGATTCAACTCGAATTCGGAATGAACTACCGCCGGGCGACAGACCGCAAAAAGACCGCCGAAGCACTCGTGGATGTGACGCTCAGGTGGCTCGAGATTTTCCCGATTAAGCGGTAGGTTCCGGTCGGGTGCGCAGGTCGGTACGGCTCAGGTCATCCCCGGTGCACAGTACGGGTTCGTGATGGGTTTTGGCGAGGGCGTAGCTGTACACGTCGCCGAGGTTAAGGTTCGCCGGGTGGCCGCTCCCTCGGCCGTAGTCGCGGTAGGCCCGCGCGGCGATTTCGGCTTGCTCGGGGGTGAAGGGTTCAACGATGATTCCGTAACTCTTCAAAAACCCTACAAGGTTGTGGACAAGTTCGGGGTTTTTGCCTCGAATCGCAACGGCATGGCATTCAACAAGCGTGGCAGCAGAAATGCGAAGCTCCTCCGCCTGTTCAAATTCTCGTGCAACGGCCTCAAAACCAGGTTCTTGGAGAAGAACGGTAAAGACCGCCGAAGTATCGACGGTCACTTGGGCAGCCCCCATTCATCATACAAGTCGCGCTCAACCTGCCGGAAATCGACTCCGCTCTCTCGCGCCAGGCGCGCAAATTCAGCGGCGTATTCCCGCGCTTGCTCGTGAAGCTGCGATTTACTGAGCGCTTGCTTCCGGACAATGAGCGCCTGGCGCACGACCTCGGTAAGGCTCTCACCGGTCAGTTGGGCGATCTCCTTGGCGAGGGCGTGAACCGCTTCGTCTTTGATATTCAGCGCCATTCCACCATTCTACCGCAGAATGGTGGAATGGTGGAAAGTTGGGTGCCTCAGAACGCGTTTCCGAAGTAGACCGCGTTGGCAAAAGCCGCCGATCCCCCGAGCCAGAACCCGCGGAAGTTAGGATTGTCCACGAAGCCGACTGTCGCGCCTCGGCCCCTTCGACTGGCCGCAATCGCGACCGACCCCGCCGCCCGTCGATCTTGTCCGGCCGGAAGATAGCCCGCCAAGAGCGGTGATTCGGCGTACCGAGCCACGACCTGGCTGGCCGGAGCGGTGTAGAACGTGTTCCCGCGTCGCAAAACCGGGAGCACCGGATCTAGCCCCAGGGATAGGGGGTGGGTGACGTCAAAGTTGGCCTGCAGAATCGTGCCCGGAATGGTGCGGGCGCGGGCTTCTTCGGGCCGACTTGCGTAGGTGCTTTCGCCGGCCGGCGCGTCGGGGGTTGGCTTTGCGGTGAGGCTAAGAAGCCCGGCCGCAGCGGCCCAGTCGGTACCGGTGCCGGTGGTCACCAGTACGCCTCCGCGCTCGATCCAGGGGCGCAAGGCCTCTAGGCTGGCGTTGGTGACGGCCGGAGTCGTGGCGGTTCCGGTCGTCGCCGCGCTGGGTACAGCCCCTAAACTCCCGGTCAACACAATCACGTTGTACCGACTGAGATCCGCCGTGGCCACGGAGTCAAGAAGGGTCGTTTCCAGTCCCCATCGCCAAGAGAGCGTGTGCCAGGCCTCGCCCACCGCGTTGGAACTTTGGGTTGAGCCGCTGACCACCGCTACCCGGGGAGCCTGCATGACGTGAGCGCTGGGCGAACCCAAATCGACGCCCTCAATGGGAGCATTGATGCGGCTGATGTTCGTGAGTGACGTATCGAGCGAGCTCACCGCCAATCCGGCCGCCGCCGACTTTCGAACGATGTTCAGCAGCTCCCCGGAGGAGACTTTCTGCATCGCCACCGGAATGACAACGTGACCGGCCGAGAATGTACGTCCCCCGGCGGAAAATGGGCGCGTCATCAGGCGCATGTGCAGTCCTTGGCGGGCAAGCTCGTTGGTCAGGCGGGGAGTGTTGGCGTCACCCCACGGGAAAACGTAGGCCACTTTGGCTTCGTTCACGTTGACGGCGGTTCGATTGGGCCGGGCTGCGGTGCTGCGCGGTGCGCGGTCAAGCTCGGCGTACCGGACATTGAAGGCCAGGGGCAGCGTCCAGGCACTGACATCGTAAAAGCCGGTGTCGGGGAACTGGGTGCGCCGTTCCATGGCCGAGCGGAGCAGGCGCGCCTGCGGTTGGTTGAGGTTAAGCACGGCGGCGCGACCGGCGCGGTAGGTGTGGCCGCCCGCGGTCAGATCTTCGCTCAAAATTTCGGACCGCACTCCGTGCATCGCCAGCGTGTTCAGCAAGGCCTCGGCCCGACCTCGATGAAGCTCGAGATCGATCACGTAGGCTTTCACGGGCGAATCGGCCACAAACTGCGGCACGCTGGCGTAGATGTCGCGTTGGGCTTTCAGCAGCCGGGGTCGCAGTTGAAATGCCGCTTCTAGGGTGCCAATGGCCGCGGTGAACTGGTTTTTGATCGTTGCCGCAAAGGTGAGTTCCCCGTTCTGGGTGTCGCGGCGCAGGGCGCGGGCCGATCCCTGCTCAAACAGAATCCCCACCGCGCCGTTGATGTCGGGATAGCTTGACCCTTTGCCGTAATAGAAGTCATCAAACTGTTCGCGGGTGTAGTAGAGCGAGCCGATTTGGTCAAGCGCCGCGGCAATCGGTCGGCTGGCGGCAATGGTCAGCTCGTTCAGGATGTCGGGAGTGTTCGGGTTGTTGCGGGTCGGAATTCCGGGGTGGAAGTAGAACAGGTTGTCGCCCCCCATCTCGTGAAAGTCCGCTTTCATTTGCGGTCGCCAGTTTTGGTAAACCGAGAGGCGAGCCTGACTTTCGGGCTGCTGGGCGGGGAGCCAGTCGCGGTTCAAGTCAAAGAAGTAGTAGTTTGTTCGACCGCCGGGCCAGGCTTCGCTGTGCTCGCGATGTTGGGGGTCGGCGGTGGGGGTCGCACCCCGGAAAGTGTTGACCCAGTGGACAAAGCGGTCGTGACCATCGGGGTTGTAAAGGGGGTCGATGATGATGACCACGTTGCGCAGCCGCTCTTCGGCTTGCGGACTCTGGGTGGCGGCTAAGGTGTAGAGCGTGAGCAAAGCCGATTCGGCCGCACTCGGCTCGTTGCCATGAACGCCATGACCCAGCCAGAGAACCACCGGCATTCGGGCCAGTTGGGCGTCCGAGACCGAACCAGGATTTTCGCTCAGCTGCATGTTGGCTCGGCGAATCTCTTCGATCCGAGCCATGTTGCTGGGGTGAGAAACGGCGGCAAAAATGAGCGGCCGACCATCGTGACTCGTGCCGTATTGCCACGTCTGCACCCGATCGGAGGCCTGGTCTACGGCCCGGAAGTAAGCGTGCATCAAGTCACTGCGGGTGTGTTTTCCGCCCAGCACGTGACCCATCACGGCCTCGGGCCGGGGGATCCGAGGGTCAAGCCGACCGCCGAGGGGATTGGCCAGAGGTTCGGCAAGGGGAAGAGGCTGCGAAAAAACGGCGGCCGCAAAAAATGCCGCCGCTCCCGTAAACACGCCACGCATGATGCGAGTTTACGAGAGACGGCGGCTGCCAATCACCCGTGCTTTCAAAAAAACGTGATTAGTTTCCGGTCTGGCCGCCTTGCGATTCAGTGTTCATGCGGTCACGCCCGCCGGGAGAACCTTGATAGTCACCGGATTGGGGTTCCGTGCTGGCGGCTTCGTTACATCCGACCGCAAACGTGAGGGTCATGAGGGCGGCAATGAGGATGAGCAGATGCTTTTTCATGGGGTTTGGGGTTGGTTGGGTTGAGCCTCGGTGCCTTCAGGTCCGGTCGGCATCCCGGCCTCTTTTCGAGCTTTCGCTCGTTCATCGGTGAGGTTAAAGGTGTAGTCTTTGCCTTGCGGCTTCGAGGGATCTTCGCCCACGCCGGCAAAGTTGATGACCGCGAACACAATGCCAACGACGACCAAGGCTCCCAGGACGTACAAAATTTGCGGATTCAGCTCTTTTTTCATGGTGAAGATGAGGGAGGGGATGCGGCGAAGTCTCCCGGCCAGGTGACCCGCCGCATCATATATGTCGAGGGGGCTTAGTACGCCATGCTGCCGCGGTTGCTCGGGCAGGTGCCGTTGGTGCTGACCGCCCGTCGCGTGATAGCGCGCGGGAAGTAGCCGACGAACAGGTCGCCGTTGCCCCAGGCCAGCGGGTCCGCGGCAATGGTGCCTCCGGCGACGGCCTTGGCGTATTTGGCGCTGCTATCCATATAGGTGAAGTTCGCGCCGCCGCTAAAGCCGCCTTCCACGGTGCGACCGCCGAACAGTTCGTAGCCCCAGTTGAGCGCGGGGTTCGAGTTGTTCAGGGAGATCGACCAGACAAAGTTGATCGTCTGCGATCCGGCCGATTCGGGCTGGCACAGGCTGAACGTCCAGGCCTGCTGCTGCGGGCCCATCATCACGATGGTCGAAGGCTCATCCACCGCCGTCATGCTGGTGGCGCCAGGGTTGTTGGGCGCGGCATCGCCACGGCTCACCATGTGGTTCAGCGCGTAAGTCACGCGATACACGTTGGTAAGGGTGGTGTCGGTGGCGCTGGTTTGACCCGGCAGCCAGTAAGGGTCGTTGGCCGGGTGGCCGTAGACCGTCGATCGGTTGTGGTTGGTGGAGAAGATCTGACGATTCTTCACGTAGGGCATCACGCGATCCGTCCAGAAGGCACCCATGCTGCGGGCGGGGGAACTGGTCCACGTGGGGTGAGCCCACGGGAACGAGATCATCGTGTCGTCGTAATCGGCGGCGTAGATGTTCATCGCCGTCCCGAGTTGCTTGAGGTTAGAGAGGTCACTGGTCTTTTTCGCCGCAAGTTTGGCCTGGGCAAAGACCGGGAACAGAATGGCAGCCAGGATTGCAATGATTGCAATGACCACCAGAAGCTCAATCAGAGTAAACGCTTTTTTCATGAGGGAATCCCGCGGTTAGGGATGGACGGGGGCCGTGCTGGCCTGAACGACGAGAGTTGGGGCGTGCCGCACGACCATCCCCGGGGGGGGCGTGCGATCGCGGAGCAGAATCTGGAGAGCGTTTTCGGCCATCTCGCGCAGGGGTTGGCGGATGGTCGTCATCGCGGGTTCAATCAAGCTAAAGTAGCTGGGTTCGTCGTACGCAACGATCGAAAGATCAAGGGGCAGTCGAATATCGAGTCGGCGTGCGAGCGAGGTGATACGAAGGGCGACTTCAGCGCCCGCCGCAAAAATGGCGGTCGGGGGACGGGGGCCGGTGAGCAGATCCATCACTTGACCATCCGTGCCTTCGTCGCTGCCATCCATCCGCGAAAAGAACAGCGGTCGGTAAGGGGTCAGGCCGCGCAGTTGCATCTGAACTTCGTAGCCGCGCCAGCGATCTTGGGTGTTGCTGTCTTCGGGGAATGCGCCTACATACGCGATGTCACGATGCCCTAATCCGGCAAGGTGTTCGATGGCCAGCCCTGCGCCTAAGATGTTGTCGCTATCGACGGTGGGCCAAGGGAAGTCATCCCAGCTGCATCCCAGCGCGACCACCCGACCGGCTCGGTCGGCAAGCTCGCGGGCGACGGTCTGTTGGTGATGCGGGAAGGCGATGAGCACGACCCCGGTCGAGTCATCGATTTGATCCAAGGAAGGATGCAAACGATCGAGAACCGAAAACTCCAACCCTTCGCTTTGGCAGGCTCGCGAAAGGGAGCTGAGCAAGACCCCGAAGTAGAAATCCTCCCACGCATAGCTGGGGTCTTCGTTCGCGACGCCGACCACGCGGCGCAGCCCCAGGGGTGCGCGGGGGGATTGGCTGACGAAGGTGCCTTTGCCCTTGGCGCGCTCCAGAACTCCATCGGCCACCAAGGCCAAGATGGCGCGGTTCGCGGTCATGCGGCTAACGCCTAGGGCGGCGGCAATTTCAGGCTCTCCGGGTAGCTGACTTCCCGGTTCGTACACGCCCTGACGCACCAGATCCTCCAGCCGCTCGCGCACCAGCTGGTGCGTCGGCTTATCCGGACTGCGATCCAGGGGATCGCCAAGGGGCGTGACGGGTGACATCGTCGTCAACCTGGGCAATGTGTCTAGTCACATCGGTCTGTGTCTAGACAGGTTGAGCGAGTATGTTTATATCACCGCATACATTGCAAGCCCTGGGGCGAAAAAATGCAGAAATTGTCCCCGAAATCGCAGTATTGCGGGATAGCCCGCAACAATCAGCCGTTTGCAGGGCGCGTGGATTGACGGAGCACGACCCGCATGGGCAGGTTCAATGTGCGCGTCTCCGGGGTGTTTTTGTCCATGCGCTCAACGAGCCAAGCCCAGGCTTGTCGTGCAATTTCTTCTAGCGGCACGGCCAGGCTCGAAAGGGGAATGACAAAATCGGCTCCTTCAGGTGAATCGCCGTAGCCCAGCACCTGAACGTCGTTGGGAATGTTCAGCTTCCGATCCACCAGGGCTCGGGCGCAGCCAATGGCGAGGGTGTCGGAGAAGGCAAAGATGGCATCCGGTGCGGGGCGTTGATCCAGGGCCGCGGCAAGGGCCGTGCGGGCGGCACCGCTGTTTTCACCCGGAGCTGCGACGATGAACGGCTTGAGTCCGGCTTCGAGCAGCGCTTCGGTGTAGCCGCGGCGTCTCTGCTCGCGTGGGAATCGCTCGAAAACCCACTCGGGCGTGACGAACCAAATCCGGCGGGCTCCGGTCGCAATCAGGTGTTCCACACCCGCTTTGGCCCCGGCCGTCGCATCCCAGGATACGCAGTCGCCGTTCGTGACTTCTTCGAGCCCGATCACCACGATGGGAGGGTGCCCGTTGGCGGGGAGGCGGCGGAACGCCTGGGCGGCGCTCCCAGAATCGAGCGTGATGATGCCATCTACTGGCCACTGGGACGGGGGTGGCTGATCGGGAACCAGGGCCTGCTCGCGATCCAGCCCGTTGATCATCAGGTCGTAACCATCCGCCCGGGCGCAACGATGAAACGCCTGCAGAAAGTTAAGATACATGGGCACCGGGCGGTCAATGGGCATCCAAATCGCGACGAGGTGGCTCCGCCCACCGCGCATGGCCTGGGCGTATCGGTTGGGTTGGTAGCCCAGTTGAACAGCGGCTTCACGGACTCGATTCCGGGTCGCTTCGGGCAGCCGCACGGTGGTATTGCCGGAGAGAACGTGCGAAGCGGTCTGAACGGATACTTGGGCTAGCCGCGCAACGTCGGCCAGCGTGATGCGTTTCGGGGAATTTCTCTCGGACAAGTCTTTTCAAGATACCGCTCTGGTCTCTGCTTTTCGAGCGGTAAACGAAGGAACGAAGCCAGGGAAGCGTTCTTTATGTCGGCCGCGGAAGAAGAGTGGACAGCTTTTCCAAACAAAAGGTGGCGATCTGAGCCATGCAGTATCTCTTTATGAGAAAGACATTTTTTTGCCCGACCGCCCGGCACTTTGGCCCGGTTTTCCCGACCAGCGGCGCTATCGTCGACTTTGCACCAAGGCCTGTACCACCTCATCGGCGACATCCTTGACCCGTTCGCCTTCCGAATTAGTAACGACGAGATAGGCGCGATCAAGCGCGGATGCGACCCATACCAGGGCGTAGTTCATGGTGTTGCTTCCCGCGTGGAGGTAGGCCCGTCCACCGGCCCAGGCGCGATCGGCAATCATCCAACCCCGGCCATAGGTGGCCCCAGGTTCGACATGATGCAGGGCCTTGGCAACGTCGGGCGGTAACAACCGCGACTGCCCGCGTCCGCTCCGCAGGAACTCCTGAACGAACTTGGCCCAGTCGGCCAGGCTCATGTGGATGGTTCCGGCAGGCGCAAACACGCGGGGATTATCGAGCGTGCCCCGATTCGGCATGGGGCGCTCGGGGGGACGGTGCGGCCAGGGTTGATCGTTGGCTTCAAACTGCGCCATGTTGCCGAAACCGGCGGTCGTGATGCCGAGCGGGTCGAACACCCGGGTTTTCATCAGCGATTCATAGCTTTGCCCGGTGACCGCCTCGGCCATTCCTCCGGCCACGATGTAGCCCATGTTGCTGTACCGATAGCTTTCGCCCGGGTCGCTGAGGGGAGCGAGGCTGAGGATGGTGAAGACGGCTCCGGCGCGATCGGGCCCGCCCGCGGCGGCATCAAATCGGCGGATGCTGGCCTGGTTGGGGACGCCGGCCCGGTGAGTCAGGAACTGGTTTAGTGGTACATCGGCTAGCGCGGTCACGGTTTCGGGGAGTCGCGATCCAAAGACTTGCCGGGGGGTGGATTCCCAGGTGAGCTTGCCCTCGGCGACCAGGCGGGCTAACAGGTAGACCGTCATGGCCTTACCGCAACTGCCCAAGTGCCACTTATCATTCAATTGCGCCGTGGCGCGTTCGCCTACCCTTCGCACGCCGGAAACGCCTTGCCACAAAATCCGATCTGAAGTGAGCACGGCCGCGCCCAAGGCGGGAAGTCCGCTCTTTTCGCGAATGGCGTCCAGGTCGACCGGGGCCGCGACTTGCAGGCCAAGCGCGAAAATCGCCGCAATCATCGACATCATGAAGGCAGACGCGTGCCAGGGTAGTCAGGTCGCCGCCAGGCTTAGTAGACTGGGGCCCTCATGCTGATTGCAATGATGGCCTTGGGCAACGTGGCCCCGGCAGAAGTGGGACTTGCCTTGGTGCCTCGTCCCCAAGAGGTGCGGGTGACGGGCGCGCCGGTGCCCCTCAATCCCACCGCAACCATTGCCTCCGATCCGGAATTCAAAGGTCTGGAGCGCACCTGGCGCGAATGGGTGCGTCCGGCCACGGGTTTCTCATTTCCGCCCGTTTCGGCGGGGCAGCCCGCCACGCTCACGCTTCGCAAATCGAGCGACGTGACGCTGGGAGAGGAAGGCTATTCCCTCAGCGTGACTCCGCAGGGAATCACCGTTTTGGCGTATCGACCCGCCGGGGCGTTTTACGGATTGCAAACCCTGCGTCAGCTGCTGCCTCCGGCCATCTACGCCCGAACGCGCCAATCGGTGGAATGGACAATTCCGCAGGTTGAGATTCGAGATGTTCCGCGTTTTCAATGGCGGGGTCTCATGCTCGATGTCGCGCGGCACTACCAGCCGGTCAAGGAGATCAAGCGGTTCATCGACCTGCTGGCGATGCACAAGCTGAACACCTTCCACATGCACCTCACGGATGACCAAGGTTGGCGAGTGGAGATCAAAAAGTACCCTCGGTTGACCGAGATTGGAGCGTGGCGGTCGGAAACGGTGATTGGTCGCAATACGGGCAAATTCGACGGCATTCCGCACGGGGGGTACTACACGCAGGACGAACTGCGGGAGATCGTGGCTTATGCGGCGGATCGCTTCATCACCGTCGTGCCCGAAATTGATATGCCCGGGCACATGGTGGCGGCGATTGCCGCCTATCCTGAACTGGGCGACGGGAAGCCCGCCGAGGTGATGAAAGAGTGGGGAGTGAGCCCGCGCGTGCTCAACACCCGGGAATCCACGGTTCAGTTTTGCCGCGATGTGCTGGATGAGGTGATGGCCATCTTCCCCAGCCGGTTCATTCATATTGGCGGCGATGAATGCCCCAAGGATCAGTGGCGGAAGGATCCTGAAGAGCAGCAGCGCATGCGCGAGCGCGGTTTAAAGACGGAATACGAACTGCAAAGCTGGTTCATTCGGCAAATGGATGCGCATATCCAATCGCGCGGGCGCCGCCTGATTGGCTGGGATGAGATTCTTGAAGGAGGCCTGGCCGATGGCGCGGCCGTGATGAGCTGGCGCGGAACTGCCGGTGGGGTCGCCGCCGCCAAGCTGGGCAAAGACACCGTCATGAGCCCGACCAGCCACATGTATCTGGACTACTACCAATCGCGCAATGCCGATGAGCCCTTGGCGATTGGAGGGTTCTTGCCGCTTCGGGGGGTGTATTCGTTCGATCCTATGGTCGCAGAGATTCCGGAGGACAAGCGCCACCACGTTCTGGGGGTGCAGGGCAATTTGTGGACGGAATACATGAAGACCTATGCTCATGTGGAGTACATGGCGTACCCCCGAGGGTGCGCGGTGGCCGAGGTTGGGTGGACAAACCAGAATCTGCGTTCCTTTGATGACTTCCTGGCGAGACTCGGCGTGCATCTTGAGCGGCTCACCGTGCTTGGGGTGAACTTTAGGCCGATGTCGCCGGAGGATGTGCCGGCGGCGGCTTGGTCTCCGGAGCAGATGAGCGAGGAGTGGCAAGAACGCGAATGGGATCTGACGGCGGCCATTAAGGCGAGCGGCGCGTACCGCGTGCGGTTCGAATTTTCGCACGGGGCCCATCGCATGGATATTCGGTGGGCCGAGCTTTGGGTGGGAGGCATCCGCGCGGGCCGGGTGGAGCAGCTCGGCACAACGGGCGGCCGCAACGAAGGGAATGCCTACGATTTTCCCTCCGTGAACCTCTCTCCCGGGTCGAAAGTGACGCTCCGGGCCAGTGTTCGGAGCGACGGCGGCACCGATTCTCACGGCCAGATTCTGGTGGAGCGGCGATAAGGGAGGGCTTTTCTCGAGGTCGACGATCGGCCCTCTGCGGCTCCGATGTCCGTTCACTCGCGCAGGCCAACCCCCTTAAAACAACAAAACCCCGCCGTTGGCGAGGAGTCAAGTTGGAAAGTGGCTGCCGCAATAGGATTCGAACCTATGACCCGCTGATTAACAGTCAGCTGCTCTACCGCTGAGCTATGCGGCAGCTCGCGGATCTAGAAAGATACCAGACCTATCTTTGGTCTGGCAAAGGGCGGGCATTAGGGTAGGCCCCTCGGACGCGCGGCGAGGGGCCAGAATCTAGGCCGTCAGCGGACGGTGGCCGATGGCTCAGCATCGAGTCCGAGCGGGGCCAAGTCATCGATGAGGGCGTAGCCGCTTTCGCCATGAGTCACCACGTCAAGTCCTGCGGCTTCTTCGGCTTCATCCACCCTCAGCCCCAGAGTGCGGTCGATGGCTTTGGCCAGCAGCCAGCTTGCCACCAGCGAAAACGCGCCGACGACCACTACGCCCAGGGCTTGCTTGCCGAGCAGTGCCAAGCGGCCGTCCTTGAGGCTCTCGGCCACGATGGGGTTAATGGCAGCGCTGGCAAAAACCCCGGTCAGGAGCGATCCGATCACCCCGCCCAGGCCGTGAATCCCGACGACATCCAGCGCGTCGTCGTAGCCCAGGCGGTGCTTGAGTCGGATTCCGTAAAAACAGGCTGCTCCCACCACGCCCCCAATGGCCAGGCTGCCCATGACGCCCACAAACCCGGCGGCGGGAGTGATGCCGACGAGGCCCGCAATGAGTCCCGAGGCCGCACCGACGGCGGTCACGCGGCGTTCAGCCAGATATTCCACCAGCATCCAGGCGCACATGCCGGCGGCGGCGGCCACGTGCGTGACCAAAAAGGCGTTGATGGCAATGCCGTTGATGGCATACGCCGATCCGGCATTGAACCCAAACCAGCCAAACCACAAGAGTCCCGCGCCTAGCAGGGTCAGAGTCGTGTTGTGCGGTTGCGCTCCGGGATGCTTGCGGGTGCCAAGGGCAATGCACAGCCCAAGAGCGGCGAATCCGCTGGCGACGTGCACCACGGTTCCGCCCGCAAAATCAAGCGCGCCAAGCTTAAACAGCCAGCCGTCGGCGTTCCACACCCAGCAGCTGACCACCGAATACACCAGGATCGACCAGAGCGCAGTGAAGACCAAAAACGCGCCGAACTTGGCCCGCTCCACCACCGCGCCGCTGATGAGGGCGGGGGTGATGATGGCGAACTTCATTTGAAACAGCATGAACAGCACCGCCGGGATCGTCAGGGTGCCGTAAGGGGCATCGAGCGAGAGTCCGTTGCCAAAGGCAAAGCGCAGGTCGCCCCACAGGCCATTGGCCGAGGGCGCAAAGGCGATGCTGTAGCCCAAAAGCACCCAGAGAAGACTGACAACGCCCATCATGGCAAAGCTAAGCAGCATGGTGTTCAGCACGTTTTTGCGATGGACGAGTCCGCCGTAGAACAAGGCGAGGGCCGGGGTCATCACTAGCACCAGGGCCGTGGCCACAATCATCCAGGCCGAATCGGCCGGGCTGATGGCGGGGGTTTCGGCTTGCGCCAGGGCAAGCGAAGGCAGGACAAGCAAGCTTAAACCGGGCAAAAGCCGGAGGACAGACAAAAACATAGGGTCACCAAAGCGGGACACCCTTGTCCGTTCGCGTCGTTGCTTGGAAAGTCAGTATGGCGAGCGCCGGTGCGCTTTCGTCAAGCCTTGCCGGAAAAAAGTGGAATCGCCCCCGGCTCCGCCCGAAGTGGTGTGGTGGATCCGGGCGGAGCAGAGGGCGTGACTGGATGTTGTTAGAGGCGGCGGTTAGGCGGCCTTTTTGCGGCGGCGCATCGCGGCAAGCGCCCCCATGGCCAGAACGGTCATGGTCGCGGGTTCGGGCACGGGTTGACCCGTCCCAATCACCTTAAAGTCGGGCTGGAAGTCTTGACCGTGCAGGAGTCCGTTGAATCGCAGACCGTTGCCGTAGGTGACGCCCAGTTGCGGCTGGGTGATGCGCAGGTAAGCCATGGAGTTGACCCCGAAATCGCGCTTGATATCGAGGAACTTGGCGCTTTGGGTTTGGCTGCCCGAAAAGTGCAGACTTTCGCCTTGCGAGTAAGTCGCGGCTTCATTCACGTTGCGGATCATCTGGGCCGGATCAACCAGAAAGTCCTTCCCGATTTTGCGACCCTGGGCATCCACCGCCGAGAGCACGACCGGACTGTTGCTACCGCCGGTTCCTCGTTCAAAAAACAGCAGACCGTCCATCAACGGGTTGTTGCTGTAATCGATGGTGAGGGCGAAGGGGTGCGAGTTGCCGGCCAGGTCGACAAAGTGGTTCAAGTTGCTGTTTTTGAACACGTCTCCGGCGCGGTTGAGCCAGGTGGACTGGTTGACTTCGTCGCCGCGCAGGTGAGAAGCCCCCAACACGGTGCGCTTGTTGCCAATGCTGGTGTTGGGGCCGGCAATCACACGATACGCATTGGGATCGTGCGCGTTGAACACCAGGTCCTTGACGCCTTTCGCGTATTTGAAGTTGTTGTAGATGAGTCCTCCCGCGCGGTATTCGCGCAGGAACACGTCGCCACGTCCATCGGTGGAACGGGGCGTGGTGATGATGGTTTGGGCCATCGCCGGAGTGACGATGGATAGCCCAAGGGCGAGAGCGAGTGTGGTCCGCTTCATATTGGATTTCTCCGGAAGCCGAACAACGCAAACGCCGTGCCTGTTTTCCGATGGCTCTCCCCGCAACCTTGCAGGCTTTTCAGACAGTTATGGCGCAGTGTCTGAAATCAATTCGATGGATTTTGGATCTGCCGGTGCCGCTGACCCAGCAGGGGGCTTGGTCGGAAAGTCCACAACGCGGACGGAAAGGCCCCGGTTGAATCAGGGCCTCAACTCGCGATAGCCTGGCTTACCAGGGCAAGGGATCGGAAAGGTGGAAGAATCCGCCCGTCGGGCCATCGGCGGGCAGAGTGGCCAGGTGGACGCTGGTTTTCGCCCCGTCCACCAGTTCCATCGGGGCTTCTTCGCCGCCCATGTCGGTTTTCACCCAACCAGGGTGGGCCGCATTCACCTTGATCGGCGTCTTACGGAGTTCCCATGCCAGGTGGGTGGTGTACATGTTCACGGCCGCCTTGCTGATGTCGTACGCCGGAGCCTTGAAATTGTAGATGTCGGACTTAGGGTCGGCATGCAGGGTAAGGCTGCCGAGTACCGAGCTCAGATTGACGATCCTTCCCGCCGCGCTTTTTTTCACCAGCGGCAGAAACGCTTCGGTGACCGCAATGAGGCCGAAAAGGTTGGTGTCGAGGGTTTTTTGCAGGGTCTGGCGCGAAGGGCTGGCGGCGGGGGTTCCGAACGCTTCGTAGTTCACGCCGGCGTTGTTGATGAGGGCATCGACATGGCCAAACTGCGATTCCACGGCATGCGCGGCCGCCTGAATGCTGGCTTCATCGTTGACATCGAGCGCGATAAAGTGGGCGTTGATGCCTTCGTTGCGCAGTGTGGCGGCGGCGGCTTCGCCCCGAGCGGCATCGCGCGCGCCGAGCAAAACGGTGTGGCCAAGTTGGCCCAGTTGGCGGGCGGTTTCGAATCCAATGCCCTTGTTGGCACCGGTGATGAGGGAGATCGGAGCACTCATGGTGATGGCAGGAGGGCCAGCCCGAGGGGCCAGCCGCCTTTTGTTACGCCCGTGCGCGCGGTGGCAGTCCGCATGCGGGACTATCGAATGAGAATTGGGCCTTGAGCAAAAAACTGTGTTCTGAACGCGCGGTTGGTGAATGGGACGGGAGAAAACCGCGCAAAAAGTGGGCCCCAACAGGGCACAATGTAACGCAGTTAGGAGAGCATCGTTTGAAATTGCAATCCTGACCGTTCGTTCGGTCACCGAGGAATGACCATGAACTTTTTGAACAAACTGCGCGGACTCGTTTTAGCATCGACGCTTTGTCTGGCCGCTCTGAGCTTCGCCGAAACCTATGCCCTGATGATCGGGATCAACGACTATCCCGAGCCGACCGATGCGCGCGGTCAGCCCCTGCGGGATGCCAATGGAAATTTGGTTTCCGAAGATTTGCATGGCTGTGTCAACGACGTCACTGAGATGAGCGAGATTTTGAAGACCGGCTTTAAGGTCAAGCCCGAAAACATCCGCCTCATCACGAACGGCCAGGCCAACGAGAACGGATTTGTCGAGGGCATGCGCTGGCTACTGCGTAGCGCCAAGCCGGGTGATCAGGTGGTGTTTATGTACAGCGGCCACGGTGCGCAAATTGCGGATACGACCGAAGCCGATGGCAAGCAAGAGGTGCTGGTGCTGGCCGATCATAAGCTGGTGCCGGACAAGTTCTTCCAGGAGTTGAGCAATCTGTGGGTGAAATCGGGCATCCGGGCCACCCTCATTTTTGATTCCTGCCACAGCGGAGGCATGGATCGCATGCCGGCCGATGTGATTGCCAAGCAAAAATTCACGGCCCGACTGCCCAAGTCGGCGGCTCCGGTGGCCGCGCAACGCTTGACTCAGCTTCAAGGCGCGGTGGCCAAACCCCGCCAAGCTCAGGCTCCGGGAAGCTTTGCGTTCCTGTTTGCGGGTCAAGAATCGCAAACCACCAGCGACCTGCAGTTCAAGGACAATTCTCCGGCGCATGGCGCGTTCACGCTTATCATGCTGGCGATCCTGAAGGACATCCCGACGGCTCCGGCGCAAGAGATGGTGGACGTGGTGAAGGACGTGCTGGAAAAGAACAAGTTTGCCCAGGTGCCGAACGCCGTGTTCAGCTCACCTGAACGGGCCAAAGAACCGATCTTGTTGATGAACTAAGGAACGCAGCGCAATGAACGCGAGGCGAGGTGTGCCCATGGCCTGTCCATCTGAAACCGGCCGGAGGCTCCTCGCCTCGTTTGCGGTGGGGATCTTGTTCGCGTCGCTTGGGGCCACGCTGCGTACGGTCACCACCGGGCCGGAATCGCCCCGGGTGCGGCTCCAGATTCAAACCACCGAGTATCGGATGGAGGATCTGGAGCAGTCCGCCGACGGATCGCGCTTGGTCACCCACAACCGCCTGTACGCCCCTCGACTTTGGGATGCCCGCTCCGGTCGTATTCTGCGCACGCTCGGCGGGTTGGACGGGGTGGTGGAGGAGGTCACCTTTTCCAAAAACGGGTCGGTGGTGTTTTGCCGGGCCGATGGCCGATTCGCGCTTTGGGATGCCAAATCGGGCGAGCGGATCGCGCTGGTTGAGGCGCCTCGGGGCTCTGAATTCCGGAAGGGTGCGGTCTCGCCCGATGGGCAAATGGTGGCCGTGGCCCTTTCTACCGGCCCGGTTTGGCTTTGGCGTCGCACCGGCAACCCCACTCTGCTGATGGGGCCGGGTAAACCCGTGGCCGACCTTGCCTTCGATCCCAACGGAACGCACGTGGCCGCCGTGGGAGCGGAATCGACCGGATTTATTTGGCGCACGCAAGGCGGGACCCCCCAGCGATTTGTGTCCCCTGCGCCCAGCCAGGCATGGGTGAGATGGGATGCCACCGGTCAGTTTTTGACCATGACCGGCACCGATGGTACGGCCACCCAGTTTCAAGTGAACGGTCAGCGGGTGCTGTGGACGGCCCCCCACGTGATGGGCGAAAAAGGCGATCTTCCCATCCTAAATTCCGCGGCAACCCCCGTGAGTGGGGGTCAGGTCGCGGTGTTTGATGCCGCCGGCCGCATTGAACTTCGCGATCAGGTGAGCGGGCAAGTCAAGGCTACTCTGCCGGGCACGGCCGCCCCCATCCGAGAGGTGCGGGTGAGTCGGTACGGGAAGCATTTGGCCACCGCTTCGACGAACAACCGTATCGGCATGTGGGATCTGGATGATCTGAAAGGGCGTCCGTTTGTGGTTCCGCCCGACTCGCTGCCCACCGCCGGTGAGTTCAGCCCGGATGGGTCGGTGTTTTGGATGGGATACGTGGACGGGTCGGTGCGTCCGCATGCGTTTGAATCGGGAGTGGCAAGCGAAGAGTTTCAGGGGTGGCTGCGCGCTCCGCTGGCGGCGGGCTTGCGCGGTCAACGACTGGTCGTGGAAACCCTTGACGAAGTCCGGATTTTGGATCCCCGCCAGCCGCTCGATTCGCCCCGGGTGCTTCCCAAGGGTTCATTCCAGTC
The DNA here is from genome assembly GCF_046764815.1 of Aphanothece stagnina RSMan2012. Classification (NCBI taxonomy): domain Bacteria; kingdom Bacillati; phylum Cyanobacteriota; class Cyanophyceae; order Chroococcales; family Aphanothecaceae; genus Aphanothece; species Aphanothece stagnina. The sequence goes on along the minus strand of NZ_JBKOUC010000015.1, from coordinate 57,611 downwards.
GCACGTTTCGGCCGATGGTCGTCGGGCGCTGACCTTCCGGCGGGGCTGGCAACTGATCGATGTCCCCGGCGACCGCGTGATGGTGAACTTAGGCGATGGGCTCCGGGCGGGGTTTTCGCCCGATGGGGAAGTCGCGTTTGTTCTCAATCGGCTGGGGACGCTGACGGTTCTGGATGCGGTGACCGGGGAGGCGATTCGGCGCATTGATGTCACGCGCGGATTGGGCCGACTTTTTTCGGTTGCGTGGCTGCCCAAACGCGGGGGCATGTTGCTGAACCTGCAACTTACGATAAATGGCGAGCGCCAAAACGCAATTGCCGTGCTCGATGGCACCACCTTTGAGGCCAAGGATGCGTACGCGGTCGACTTTGCCGCCGACCGCATGGCGGTTTCCCCCAATGGGGAATGGCTGATTGCCGCCGCTAAGGGCTCCATCACGCGGGTGAGAGCGAAAGACGGCAGTGACCCCAAGCGGCTCTCGGTTGACCCGGATCACGGCAATCCCTTGTCGGTTTTGTTCAGTCCCGATGGGGCGCGGGGTGTGGTGGGTTACGACCAAGAAGTCATTGTGGTGAACCCGGCCACGGGCGAGGCGGATTCTCGCATCAGCGTCCGGTTTGGGCCGCTTTCGGATCTTTGCGCTCCGCTTCATCCGGATGGTCGGCACTACGCAGTGAGCCAAGGCGATCAGATTGTGGTGTGGGATTTGGTGGACAAGGTTCCGGCTTACCGCATTCCTACCGATGGCGTGGCCATCAGCGCCACGTGGATGCCCGATGGAAAACGGTTGCTGGTGTGCGACGATTCCGCCGGGGTGCATGTGGTGGATGCCCCGAGTCTTTCGGGAGCGGCCAGCCTGTTCCCCCAAATTGGACGAAGCGGCACCTTTGCTCCCACCCGCGACCAGCAATGGGTGTTTTACGATGCTGAGGGCCGCTTTGATGCCCCCGATGCGGCTGCGGTGCGCGGAGCGATTTTTGTGTTGCGCTGGAGCGGTGGATTAGAACCGGTGGAGTTCGATCAGCTGAAGGACGCCTTTCATGATCCCGGTTTGATGGCCCGAGTGCTTGGGCTTGAGCGTGGAACCTCTCGGCCGGTTCCGCAGCTCGATTCGTTGCGCATGTATCCCGAAGTGAAGCTCACGCGGGCGGGCGAAAACATCGAAGTCGCCATCTCGGAGCGTGAAAACGGGGGGATTGGACGGGTGGAAGTGGCCCTGAACGGCAAGCGCCTTTCCACCCGCACCGGGGCCGGCTATTTTCGAATTGGACTGAAGGATGTGCGGCCCTTCTTGCTCCCGTCGGCGTTGCTGCCGCCGGGGCGAGGAAACGTGCTGACGGTGACCGTGGCCAATCGCGATGGCACGCTCTCCAGTCGGCCCTGGCCCTTGGATTTGGGCGTTCCCACGGATTTGCAGGCTCCGCCGGTGCGTTTGTTCGCCTTGTTTGTGGGCGTGGGGGACTACGCCGGAACCGGGGGTGATTTGCAAGCTCCGGCCCGAGATGCGGAGGCCTTGGCCAAGGCGATTCAGGATTCGGCGGAGCGGCTGCTGCCCGGTCGGGTGAACATCACCGTTTTGGCCACGACCCCCGATGCTCCTGCCGATCGCCGACCCACCCGGGCAAACATTTTGCGGTGGTTTGCCGAAACGGCCCCGCAAACCACTCCCTCGGACATTGTGATGGTGTTTATGGCCGGTCACGGATTGAGCCAGATTGGGGAACGCCGCGACTATTTCTTTCTCACTCCCGAAACCGATCCGAACGCCGTGACGCCTTTGACCGCCGAGACCGGAGCCGTGAGCGGAACGACGCTGCGCGATCAGTTGACCGCCATGCCCGCGGCCAAGCAGGTGGTGGTGCTGGATACCTGCCAAAGTGGGGCGGCCCTCAACACCCTGGGGGCAGAGCGCTCGGCCGGAGCCGATTATCAACGCGCCTATGAAGCCCTGCGCGACAGCACCGGGATGTGGTTACTGGCCGGCGCCGCTGCCGATCAAAAAAGCTACGAATCGGCCAACGTTGAGCACGGATTGCTGACCTACTCTTTGCTGGAGGCCATTGACCGGGCCTCAGGCGATGGCCTGCGGGCGGCTTCGAGCGGCGAGCTGTTTTTGGATGTGGAGCGGTGGTTGACTTATGCGGCCAATCGGGTGGAATCGCTGCGCAACGAGGTCGGGATTACCGGCATTCAGCGTCCGCAACTGAAGCGGAGTCGTTCGGGCGCATCGTTTGATTTGGGCGTCACCCGGCCTGAATTCCGAGGCAAACTTGGCTTGCGTCCGCCCATGCCGGTGGTGTTGCTGGGCACTTTTGATCAGGATGAAGAAGATCCGTTAGCGCTGGAGGCGGCCATGCGGTCGGCTCTGCGGCAGGCCAATACCATTAAGCCGTGGCTGGATGTGACCACTCACCCCAATGCCTATCGTCTGTCGGGTCGGTATGAGGTGGATGGCGTGAACATTCGCGTTCGGGGCTTGATCCAGCGGATTGATGAGCGCGGAGCTCGGCGCACGCTGGCATCATTTGAAGCGACCGGAAGAACCGATGCTCTGCCTGCGCTGGCCGGAAGGATTCGGGAACTGGCCGAGGCCCGGATTTTGCAGCTAGAAAGCCAAAAGGGCGGCGGATAAGCCCATCCGCGCTACCGGCCGGGGCCGAGATGGCATAGGATGAGATATGGCCGATATTGCCGTTCACGGCGGGGCGTTTTGGGATGCTATCGGGGCTGATTTTGGCGATTTGCGCCGGGCCGATGAGATCATCAATGCCGATGTGCTGGACGCCTGGTTTCCCCCCGATCCGGCCATTGTTGCCCGCCTGACCGAGCACCTTGATTGGCTGATGCGAACCTCTCCACCGACCCGCTGCGAGGGGCTGCTGGCGGCGATTTCCGAAACTCGAGGTGTTTTGCCGGCCTGCGTGACCGCCGGGCCGGGGTCATCGTCGCTGATTTTTGCCGCCTTCCGGCAGTGGTTTTCGGGAGTGCGGGCGCTGGCTCTTCGACCGACCTACGGTGAATACGCGCACGTTCTTGACCATGTGCTTGGATCGAAGGTGGACGCCTTTGACCTCCATCGGGAAGAAGGGTACCGGGTGGACATTGAGGCTCTGGCACGGGCGGCGGCGGGCTACGACCTGCTTGTCCTGGTCAATCCCAATTCGCCCACGGGCGGATTTTTGCCGCGGACTGAAGTCGTGAAACTGCTTGATCTTTTGCCGGAGACCGTAGCGGTTTGGATCGATGAAACATACTTGGAATACGCAGGTTCACCAAATGGTTGGTCTGCGGAGAGCTTGGAAACCGAGGTTGCGCGCAGGCCGAACCTAATGGTGCTCAAGTCGATGTCGAAGGTTTACGCGCTGAGTGGTTTGCGCATTGGGTACCTCATCGCTCCCGCCGAGCGCACGGCGGAACTTCAACGGCAGACGCCTCCGTGGGCGGTGGACTTACCGGCGCAGGTGGCGGCGATTATGGCGTTGAGAGATTCTGAGTATTACCCGGCTCGGTGGCGTGAAACCGCAACTCTGCGTAACCAAATGGTGGAGCACCTTGTTGGGCTCGGCTGGGAAGTTGCGCCATCTTCGGCAAATTTCGTTTTGGCCGACGTGCGCACAAGTGATTTGGAAACCGAGAGGATTGCCCAAGCCATGATGGAGCGGGGCATTTTTGTGCGCGCGTTTCCTGAGGGGCAAGAGGAGTTACGTCGGTACGGTCTGCGTCTGGCGGTGAAAGATGCAGCGACCCAATCTCGCTTGCTAAGCGTCTTGACGGAAGTGGTCAAATCACCAAAAGGTTAAGATGCCAAGGCCGTTGATTCGGCATTATGGCGAGCGGAAAGCAGGTGAGCGTTGAGCTTTTTGATGAGCTTGGCGCGTGCACTTTGACTGAGCCCCCGGGCCATACGGACGGGCTTACCTTTGGTGTCAGTGAACTCAATCTGGTCTTGTTTTTGCATTTTGTTGGTATCAGAATCCAAGACTTCAGACTGTTTCACCAATTGGTCAATGTCGATTTCGTGCTTGCGGAGGTAGGTGAAGGGGCCCCATCGGTACGTGACGGTGAGTTTGTTGCCCTCCAGCCGAATACTCTCGCGGCAGAGAGAAAAGACCACGCCGGCAATCATGAGGAGTCCAACCGCAAAGAACGGCAGATAGAAGAGTCCCATGAGTAAAGCTAGGAAACCGAATGATTTGAGCATGCTGCCCAGCATCATGGTGGCATGGAAGATGGTAAACCCGTTCCATCCCAGAGCAAAGATTCCGAGGCCCAAAGCGGCGGACGCACTGGGTTCTGCGGTGTTTGCTTCGATCGGCTCAAGATGATCGAGTGCGTTGAGGCCAATCTCTTGACGGGCGGCGTTTTCTTGCAGTCGGTCCTGAAGCGCGGTGAGACACGGACGGGATTCGGGGTCGCCGGGGGCGGCAAGATGGAGTTGACGACGCAAGTCAGATTCCATTTGCGGCAGTTGGCGCACGGCGAGTTGAAAGGTATTCAACAGTTCTGCGTCGTCGGGCTGGCTGAGCGATGATTTGGCGATCATCAACCGGTCGGCTTCGGCCCGTAGTTTTTGAATCAGCTCGACTCGCTCGGTGATCTCTTCGGGAACCAGGCCGGGATTCTCCATGACCAGAGGGGCGAACTGGGCCACCCATCGGTTCATGTCTTGCCGCAAAGCGTTTTCGCCTTCGGTAAGGTTGTGAAGCTCCATCCTTACCTTTATTGTTGCCTCTTTTCGAGGCCTTGTTCCCTGGGGTTCTACGGGGATTCGGTACGAAGGGATCGCTGGTAGGCCAGGTATGCGTTGATCTGACGAACCAGCTCTTCGCGTTTGCCTTCGCTCAGTTCGCGCCCTACATGAATCGGAAATCCGATGGAGTCTTGGATGGCAATGGCGCGGCCACCGTTCCATACCGACGATCGCGAGTCTCGCACTTCAACAATCTCAACCTGTTGGTCAAGCGTAATCTTGTGCTCCACTGGCCACCAGAACGGGCCCAACCATTTGGTGAGGATCAGCCCATCGCCTTTGAGGGTTAGCTTTTCGTGGTATGAAAATGCCCAAGGTCGGCCAAAGGCCATCGCGACAATAAACACCGTGGCGGCAAAGAGGGCGACCGATTTTGAAGTTACTTGGCCCACCGTAAAGTTTTGGCCGTGAAAGAATGCCGCAACGGCTACCGCCCCCAGGGCAGGGAGCATGATTCCGATGGTTTTGCCCCAGTTTACGGTATTTGTCACGGCTTCAAAAACCTCAGGAATAGGGTCGGTCGCCAACCCCATTTCTTGCCGAGCGGAATTTTCGTGGAGTCGATCTTGAAGGGTGGTGAGGCACGGCCTAGATTCCGGATCGCCGGGGGCAACGAGATGGAGTTGCCGACGTAAATCGGCCTCCATTTGAGGAAGCTGGTGCGCCGCAAGTTGAAAGGTATTCAAGAGTTCAGCGTCTTCGGGCTGGCTGAGCAGTGATTTGGCGATCATCAACCGGTCGGCTTCGGCCCGCAGTTGTTGAATGAGCTCGATTCGCTCGGTGATCTCTTCGGGGATCAGGGCAGGATTCGCCATGACCAGAGGGGCAAACTGGGCCACCCACCGGTTCATGTCTTGGCGCAACGTGTCTTCGCCTTCGGTCAGATTTTGACTCTCCATTCTCACCTAACCGTTGTTTTGCTCCCTTCCGTTCTACGGGGATTCAGTCCGAAGCGTTCGCTGATAAGCGAGGTATGCGTTGAGCTGGCGAACCAGATCCTCGCGCTTGGCATTGCTGATTCCCCGGGCAAAATGGATGGGGCGGCCGGTCGGATCGGTCATTTCAATAACCTCAAAAAACCGTCTTGTCCGATTGTTCGTTTCACTCTGCTCGACCTCTTTGACCTTTTGGTCAGGATCAATTTGATGGCGTCGCTCAAACTTCAGGGCACCTAACCTTTTGGTGATCACAAGATCAGTACCGCTCAGCCGAATGGTCTCTTCGGCCGCGGCCGTAAACGCGCCGCCGAACATTGCCACCACCGCCGCATAAAAAATGGCGTAAAAGAGTACGAGCGCAAGCGCTCCCGGGCCAAAGGCCATCCACATGCCGCCGATCATCAGGAGCATATGGACGGTCACAAACGCCCCTACGCCGAGCGCGGGAATGAGCAGTCCAATCGCGGCGACCCAACTGGGCACGCTGGTCACCGCCTCCAATACTTCGGGAACCGTGTCGGTGGCCAAACCCATTTCTTGCCGAGCGGCATTTTCGTGCAAACGCTCTTGCAGGCGGTCGAGGTCGGGCCGGCTTTCGGGGTCGCCGGGAGCCACCCGGGCCAAGCGTGTTCGCAGGTCAGATTCAATCTGGCTGAGTTGCGGCAGTGCCATCTCAAACGTGCGAACCAACTCATCATCCTGGGGCCCGCGCAGCATCGATTTAGACGTTGCGAGTCGCTCTGAATCTCGGCGCAGGCCCTCGATCAGTTCAAGACGGTCACGCAGATCCGCCGCTTCCAGGGGGGCCGGTGCCATGACCAGAGGGGCAAAGCGGGCCACCCACGCGTTCATTTCGTCGCGGGTGGCGCTTTCCTGGTTTTCAAAGGCAAAGCCCGAAGCCATACCTCCCATTATTGGCGCATAAAAGCGCGAAATGTCGTGGGGGGGTTAGCGGACGCCCCACTCCCACAGGCCATAAGCGACCTTGTCGGGCAAGGGCGTACCGGCCTGGCGCAGGGCCAGCTCAATCTGTGCCCGGTGGAAGCTCTCGTGCGCCACCAAGTACGCCACAAAGGCGGCCGCGTGCGGCTTGAATCCTTTGATGCGACCCTCGGGCGTTTGGGCGCGGGCCACCAGTTCCCGAATCGCCGCGCCCGAGCTTGTTAGGCCCGAAGCGATCTCGTCACGCAGAGCGCCCGCCTCCAGTTTTGTCTGCGTCGCGTGCAAGTCGGGGGCCGAGGCCTTCAGCCACATCAGGCGCACGGCATGCACGTGAACAAAGTGCGCGCGCACGGCCTTGCCCTTTGTGAGGGGGGTGTCGATGGCCGCCTCGGGGATGGCATCGAGCAGAAACAGGTTGATGCGGGCGTTGATGTCCCAGGTTTCCAGGAGCGCATGCATAACGACCATTCTAGTCCGGAGTCGAGGCTCTTGAACCAGAATGGTCGTGCGTCGTCCGTTAGTTATTCAGGTCAACGGGCTTCATGGTGCGCCACTTGCCGCGCGTGAAGTCGGGGAAGTCCACCGAGCGACCCCGATTGGCCACCGAGATCTCGCTGAGCGGAGTCACCGCCGACCAGGCGGCCGCATCGTATACGTCTTGGTCGAGCGGGAGTCCGTTGCGCAGGCAGTAGATGATGCGCCACACCATCACAAAGTCCATGCCGCCATGGCCACCATGGCGCTTGGCTTCGACTTCCAGCTTCTTCCAAAGCGGGTGGTCGTACTTGGTAAAGAATTCGCCCACGGCCGCGCCTTGCGTCCAGCTTTCAAACTCTTTGGTGACCCCTTCAATGGCCACGCGAGCCGGGAAGCCGCCCCACACGCCGCGGGTGCCTTGAATGAGATTGTGCCGGGTGTACGGGCGTGGCAGCTGCTCATCCCACTGGATCATCAACGTTTTGCCGCGCACGGTTTGGGCAATGCTGGTGTTTAGGTCGCCGCAGGTAAAGCGCAGGGAGCGCCGCTCGTGGCCTTCGGGGAACTCTTGCTTGGCGTAAATGGCGCGGGCGCGGGCCGGACAACTCACGCTGCTCATAAAGTCGAGCCGGTCGCCGCGGTTGATATCCATGTACCACGCAACCGGGCCCAGTCCGTGGGTGGGATACAGGTTGCCGTTGTGCTTGGTGTAGTGATAGGTGCGCCAGCTGCCGGTCCCGTGTTCAATCTCCTTCATTTGCCAGCGCAGGTCGTGAATGTAGGCGGCTTCCCCGTGGAGCAGTTCGCCAAACAGGCCGAGCCGGCACATGTTCAGCACCATCAACTCCTCGCGACCGTAGTTGACGTTTTCCAGCATCATGCAGTGGCGCTGGGTGGCTTCGGCGGTTTCCACCAGTTCCCAGCAGCCTTCCAGGGTCAGGGCGGCGGGGACTTCGACCAGAGCGTGGGCTCCGGCCTTCATGCAGGCCACGGCTTGGGGCACGTGCCAATCCCAGGGGGTGCTGATGAACACGGCATCGAGCTTGTTTTCGCCGAGCATGCGCTCGTAATCTCGATCGCCGTTGGTGTAGAGCTTGGGCGCGGGGCGACCCTTGTTGGTCGTCATCTTGGCCCCCTTGTTGGCGCTGGGGACATGGGGATCGGCAATCGCGACGATCTCCACGCCTTCGCAGTTCATGCTGGCATCCAAATGGCTCGGCCCGCGGGCGCCCATACCGATGAACCCGAGTCGCACTTTTTCGAGCTTGGGGGTGCGTACATCGTACGCCGATCCGGGCGCACTGCGGAGTCGAGGGGTCTGACCGGTGTTTTGGGCGAGGGCCGAGGCGGGGAGTCCTGCGGCCAGAGCCGCCGCGGCGGCACCGGCCATCAAATCACGTCGGGAGAGGTCTTGACTCATGGGGCGGATTGTACGGGATCATCCGCCCCAATGTCACCCCAGAGATCACGTTATCGCGCGCTGCCGCGAGCGAATCGAACGAGCCCAGCCGGGTCGATGTAGCCCTTCATCTGCTCCCACGTCAGCTTGATCTCGTAGCCACCTTCGGCGTACGGGCCAAGTTCGTAGGGCGAGAAGTGCCAAGTGAGGCCTTGAGAATGAATGACAAAGGCGTTCACCTGCTCAACGCTCAGGGAGGAGGCGGGGTCGCCACCGCGTTCCTTCTTGGCCCGGTTAATGGCGGGGATGAGCACCTTTTGCGTGAGGTCGGCGGCGCGCTTGCCGCGCAGCAACAGATCGCTCAGGGTCAGCGATTTGGCACGTCGATTCACCACGCCATAGTTGAACACCTTGGTGAAGCTGTTGGGGTGGGCTCCGCCGGTGTAGGTGCTCACGTCGTAGCGGAAGCTCACGAGTTGGGCATGAGCGGTCGCCACCACCGGGGTGGCTTGCAAAAATTTGGGGCCGGGCCCGACATCGCCGTCCTTAAAGATTTCGCGAAAATCGGCGAGCTGTTCATTGGCAAAGGCGCGGGCCGCGTTTTCGGCGGTGGACTTGAGCGGGCCGGTGATGCGGAATCGAGGCACGCTGACCGTGATTTCCCGCGACTCGGTCTTTTCTTTGGCCAGGGTCACAAACTCAACGTTCCCGCGTGAAGTTTGGGCCGGAACGGCAAACGCCAAGCTCACGCCGAGCGCAATCAGGGGCAAACGAAACGAAAACATGGTGACCTAAAGATACTTGACCGCGGCTTTACCCCGCCATGGGGGGCCGGGAATGGCGACGCGTGATTCGGGTGGCCATCGCCCGAAAATGTGCGCCCCGCGCAAAAAAGATTAAGAAACTTATAGAATAAACGTTACTTATGGTGAAGCGTGGACTCCTTTTGCTATCCCTCATGGCTACGGTGGCCGGGGTGGCAGCGCAAACGCAGGCTCCCCAGCCGACTGCATTTGCCATCACCAACGTTCGGGTGGAAGTGGGAACCGGCGACGTGGTTTCCAACGCCGTGGTTGTGGTGCGCGATGGGCGGATCAGCGAGATCCGACCCGGGGCGGCGGCTCCTACTGGGATTGAAGTGATTGACGGGGCGGGAAAAACCCTGTATCCCGGGTTCTTTGATGGCTTTAGCAGCCGGGGGATCAAGGCCAGCGATCCTCCGACGGTGGCGGCCCGACCCGGACAAGGCACCACGGCTCCCGCTGACTTCTGGATCGGGAACCGGAAAGGAATCACCCCCGAGTTCCGAGTGGCCGAGAATCTTGACTTTGCGCCCGACCGCGCGCGATGGGCCAGTGGCGTTACGACGACCATGATCAGCCCAACCCGGGGCGGCATGCGCGGCGTGACCGCACTGCTTGATCTTTTGCCCGCCGATGCCGCGGATCGGGTACTGAACCCCGCCTGCGGGAGCGCGATGTCGTTCCGGTTGGGTGCCGGGGCGGGTTATCCCACCAACTTGCTGGGCGGCATCGCCTTGCTTCGTCAGGTTTTGGCCGACGCTCAGGCGCTTAACGAAGGCGCGGTGCTTTACGAAGGCAATACCAAGCCCGCGTGGATGGCCTCGCTCGAGGCGCTGCAACCGGTCATTCGGCGCGAGATGGTGGTCTATTTTGAGGCCAACCAGGCGCGAGAAATCGAACGGGCCATTGCGATCAGCGAGGAGTTCGGATTCCGGTTGGTGATTGTGGGCGGACGCGAGGCCGGCCGGGTCGCGACCCTGCTGGCCGAAAAGAAGATTCCCGTCATCCTGAGCGCCGACCCCGGGACGCCGCCTTCCACCACCATTCCGGCGGACACCCTTAATCAAGATGCGAGCCCGATGGAATGGCGCGAGGAGCGGGTGACCCGTTGGCGTGAGATCGCCTTGGGCGACCAAGCTCTGGAACGGGCGGGCGTGACATTCGCCTTTTCTTCCGACGGCACGATGGCAAATCTGTTGTCCTTGGTGCGGGCCCGTATTGGCCGCGGATTGAGTCGGGGTCAAGCTTTGAAGTCACTCACCAGTGACGCCGCCAGCCTGCTCGGGGTCGGGGATCGCTTGGGCAAGGTCGCGGTGGGGATGCGCGCCAACTTGGTGCTGATGTCGGGAGACTTTGCCGATGAGAAGTCGTCGGTAGAGCGCGTTTGGGTAGGGGGCCGCCCCGTTCTGGCTCCGGAGGCGAAGTGATGAAACTTAAGTTGATCGGAAGTTGTGGCCTGCTGGCCCTGGCGCTCAGCGCCGTTGCCCAGACGACCCCGGCGGCGGGCGGCCCCAACTGGCCGTTTCCGTACGAGTTGGATTCGCACCGGATTCCCGCGGCTCGCACGGGCGGCAACTGCCTGATCAAGGGAGCGCGGGTGATGACCGCCGTGCGCGGCACCCTAGAGAACACCGATGTCTTGATCACCAACGGCAAGATCGTGGCGATCGGTCGAAACCTCACCGCTCCGGCCGGATACCGCGTGATCGAAGCGGCTGGTCGCACCATGACCCCCGGCATTGTGGATGGCCACAGTCACCGAGGCAGTGACGGCACCAACGAAGGGGCAGAAAGCATCACGAACGAGGTTCGCATTGGCGACGTTCAGAATCTTTCGGCTCTGAACGTTTGGCAGGCTCTGGCCAGTGGACACACCACGGCCATGGTGCTGCACGGCAGCGCCAACGCGATCGGCGGCGAAAGCCTGGTCATGAAGTACAAATTCATGCGGCCCAACCGCGAAGGCTTGATTCCCGATGCGCCGCGTCAGGTGAAGTTTGCCCTGGGCGAAAACGTCACCCGAAAGAACAGCACGGGAACCGGAGAGCGCCGATTCCCACTGAGCCGAATGGGGGTGGAAGCGGTCTATCGCCGCGCCTTCCAAGATGCGCAGGTCTATCGCCAAACCTGGGCCGATTTTCGGGCCGGGAAGACCAAGGTGAGACCGCGTCGCGACCTGAGGCTGGAAGGCTTGGTTGATATCTTGGACAAGAAGGTCTGGGTGCAATGCCACAGCTACCGCAGCGACGAGATGCTGATGATGGCCCGGCTGAGCCAGGAGTTCGGCTTTAAGATCGGGGCGCTACAACACGCGCTGGAAGGCTACAAAATCGCGCCCGAACTCGCGGCGGCGGGAGTGGGGATCTCGATCTTTATGGACAATTGGTCGTTTAAGGTCGAGGGCTACGACGCGATTCCGTGGAATGCCGCCATTTGCCAGGCGGCGGGGGTCAATGTTTCCATCAACACCGATGGCACCAGCGGCACCACGGCCCTCAATGTGGACGCGGCCAAGACCATGCGGTTTGGCGGGTTCACCGAGGAACAGGCCCTGCGCACCATCACGCTCAACCCGGCCAAACAGTTGGGAATCGACCATCGCACGGGGAGTATCGAAGTGGGCAAGGACGCCGACCTGGTGCTCTGGGCCGGCCACCCGCTTAGCCCTTACAGCCAGTGTTCGATGACCATGATCGAAGGCGAGGTCTACTTTGAGCGGCGCGACGCCTTCCGGATCGATCGCATGGCCAACCTCGTGCGTGATCTTCCGCGCCAACAGAACGTGGGCGAAGCTCCCCTTCCGCGCGTAAACGATACGTATGCGATTGTCGGGGCGACGCTGTACCCAGTCAGTCGCGCTCCGATCGCCAACGGGACGATCGTGATCTCGCGTGGGAAGATCACCGAAGTGGGCACCAACGTGCGCGTTCCGAGCGGCGCGACGGTGATCAATGGTCGGGGGCTGAGCGTTTTCCCCGGATTCTTTGATGCCTACAGCACGATGGGTCTGGGCGAGATCAGTCCCGTCGCGACGATGATGGACAACACCGAACTCGGAACGGTGCAGCCCGATTTGGATGCGGCGACGGCCTTGTGGGTGGAATCCGCCCACTACGGTCCGGCGCGATACGCGGGCATTACCAACGTGTTCACGGGCCCGGCGTTCGGAACGGTTTCGGGGCAAGGCGCGGTCATCCACACCTGGGGCTTCACCCCCGAGGAGCTCACGATGTCGCGCAAGGCGGGCCTGATGGTTCAGCTGCCTGGTGGCGGCACCAACCCTCTGGCTTTCGATGCGTGCGATGCGATTGCCGATGCCTCTCGCTTGCTGGGAATGGGGGGCGCCGATGACCATGACCACGCCGCCGATGGCACCTGCATCGTCGAGGAGGAGCATAGTCACAACCACGACGTGGCCGCAGAACTGAAAGAACTGAAAGGGGATGAAGATCTCACGGCCGCGCAGCGGGCCCAGTTCTACGATCTGTTGGGGGCGCGGCAAGAGGAGCCGACTCCGGCGGGTGGCGGAGCCGCTGCCGCGGGTTCGCTGGAGCGCATTTTTGAAGATGCACTTCAGTACTACCGCGACCGCGATGCCAAGAAGCCGGGCGTTGGGCTGAACCTACAGCACGAGGCGATGCGGCCGTACCTGACCCAACGGCGTTTGATGGTGCTGGCGGCACGAACACCGTCGCAGATTAGAACTGCGGTGGCCGTGGCCAAGAAATACAACCTCAACGTGGTGCTGCGGGGGGCAAGCGGAGCCTGGAAAGAAGCCAAGCTGCTGAGGGAAAACAACATCCCGGTGATCCTGACTCCTGCGGGTCGGGTGGTATTGGGGGCCAACTCCCCCGATGCCCCATGGGAACCCTATGACACCCCCTATGTGACCGCTGGCATTCTTGCCCGCGAAGGAGTGCGGTTCTGCTTTGGATCGGGCGGTCCGGCCGACGTGATGAATCTGGCGGTTCGGGTGGGTCAGCACTGCGCCTTCGGCCTGAAGTTTGAAGATGCGCTCCGATCGCTGACGCTCACTCCGGCGGAGGTCTATGGAGTCTCGGATAAGTTGGGTTCGCTGCAAACCGGGCGGCTAGGCAACCTTGTGGTGACCGATGGCGATCCGTTCCAACTGACAACGACCATTCGGTACGTGTTTGTCGAAGGTCAGCCCCGGCCCATGGTCAGCAAGCATACGCAACTGCGGGATAAGTACTTCCCACGCGCGGCGGCCTTCGGTCGGTCACGCTAAGGCCAATCACAAAGCTCCCTGGCGGCCGTGCTGGCCAGGGAGCTTTTTCTCTTTGTTCCGCAACTTCTGGCCCACGAGCTCCGTTTACAAACCCTGTGGATCCGAGCAAAGTTCGCATTCGCACGCCGCTTTTTTGGGTGCACATTCTCTGCGCGCTCGCGCTCTTTTTCGCGCTTGGCATCCTCTTCGACTTGACCGATCTTCAGGAGCCGTACGATCTCGATCCGGCCGTTCAGCAGTTTTGGAGAACGCTCTCGGTGGCTTTGGTGGGCATTGCCATTCCGGTTGGTGTGGCGGCCGCTGCGCTCGAAGTTGCTGTTCTCCGTGGATACGATCCCAAGTTTTTGGCCCGCCGGATGTACGGGGTTACGGTGGCTGAAATCACGCGACCGGCGGTGATGGGACCGCACATCATCCTTCATGTGAGCCATCGGGGTGGCCGCATTCACGACTACTTAGCGGAGCTCGATGAAGCACGGGGTCTCAAGCCGGGCGATGTGCTTCGTCTCGACGTCTTTGGGAAGCACGTGGTCGGCGTTCGAAGACTGGAATCTCTCCCGCCCACCCAAGGTGATCATGCAATGGGGAAGTGGTGGAAGCGTCATCGACGCACGTTTAGCCCGCTGATCAATGCCCCTTTCATGGTTTTGGCCTACCCCGTCGCCGGTTTTTTGACGGGAGCCAACCTGCTGTCGGCGATCTTTCAACAGGACATGATTTACGTCGGGCGGCGTTGGAATCGTCGGAGCTACCTTCTTTCCGGAACCGAAGCCCTGGTGCCTAACCTGTTACCGATCGCGGCGAGCTGGATTGTGATCATCGGCATCACTCTCTACTGGCTGAAAGGCTGGAACGAGGAGAGTCTGGGCGTCTCGCGCGACGACGTTTGAATTGATTGCGGGCGCCCAAAACACTCGCTCCCCGCAAGGAAGGGGCACTTCCTCGGGGGAGCGTCGTAGCTTAGCAAGGCAGATCCTTACTTCAGCGTCTTCTCCAGCCACGACTTCAAGATGTCGATGATGTTCGAGTTGAAAGTCGCGCCGGGTCGGCCCCACTTTTCCATGCTGTCGCGCGGAGAGCTGGTCTGGTTGAATCCGTGATCGCTTTGCGGAACGAGCGTGAATGTCGCCGTGCCGGGGCGGCGCGCATTGACCCACCGGGCGATGTCTTGGTGATCGGTGATGCCGCTGATAAAGTCGTTCTCACCGTACAAGGCCAGCACCTGGGTCTCACCCAGATTCTGCCAGGCGGCGGCAAGGTTTTCTTTGGCGAGCTCTTGGAAGAACGGGAGGCCAACGCCGGAATAGGTGCGGCCATCGGGGATCATGCCGTTAACGGCCGCGGCGAGATCCGGGTGGGCGGTCTTGATCTCGGCCGGAGACTTGCCTTCGTTGAACAGGTAGTGCATGACCCGGGCAAGCGGGATCATCTGCTCGCTGACCACAGCCGGCGGCGTTCCGCCGAGTTCCATTTGTCGCCGGGAGTTCTCCAGGGTGTACTCGTACCAAGTGCGGGCCAGGGTGCCGTGGACAATCAGTCCGCGCACACTTTCTTGAGCGGCCACCTGCGGGCCAAATGAACCGCCCATGCTGTGGCCAAAAATGGCGATGCGATTCTTGTCGACAAATGGCAAAGTCTTGGCCAGGCGCAACGCTTGCAGATAGGCGTCGCGCTCCACCGTGTAGGTCAGTTCGGTGTAAGTTGGGCCTTCACTGTCGCCTTGCCCGGGCTTATCGATGCGCACCGTGGCATATCCCGACTTTGCCAGAGGGCCGAGAATGTTTCCGTACGGAGCGGTCGCAAAGTCACCGTCTGAGCTGTAGGCACCAATCCCTCCGATCAGGAAGATGGTGGGGTGGGGCCCGCTGCCTTCGGGATGGGTGGCAATGATGCGAATGCGCTTGCCTTGACTCACGACTTGGTCGTAATGCACGCGGAACCCGTCAGGTCGTTGCTGCGGTCGGGCCACCAAAGCGGCTTGGCCTTGGCTCGCTTGACCTTCGCGAATGAATCGTACGGTGATGGAATCGCCCGCGTTCTTTTTGCGGAGGGCTCCACTGAGAGCGGGTGCGGCCGGAGTGGGTTCACCCGCAATTTCGGTCACGATATCGCCGACTTTCAGGCCGAGACGCTCGGCGGTGAGCCCGGGGCTAATCGCGGTAATGCGAAGTCCGCCCGGCTGGCCGCCCTGGGCCGCCACCGGGGCCAACGCAGCGCCGAACACGCCTTTTCGGGGCAAGGGTGCGCCTCGCTCGGGAGCTTGGGCGATTCCCAACGAGATCGATCCTAAGGCAATCAAAGACAGCAGCCAAGTGCGCATGCCAGGGATTACGGCAAGCACCCGGGGGTTCAGTTCCCAGATGTTCGGCGATGGGCCTTGCCGCTCTTGACCTTGCCTTAACCTCAGGCGAAAAAAATGCCCCGTGGCCTCACGAAAGTTTTGGACGATGATCGCCCTTTTGGTGATTGGATATTCGGGCTTTTACCTGTGCCGTTCCCACTTTAGTGTGGCCAAGCCGCTCCTTCTCGAGACGGTGCCGGGGCTCGATAAAGCGGCGTTGGGGCTCATCGCCTCGGTCGGAACTTTGTTGTATGCCCTGGGGAAGTTCATCCACGGCCCGCTTGCCGATAAGTGGGGTGGAAAGCCGCTGTTTTTGTACGGATTGTTTGGGGCCATCGCGTTCACGCTTTTGTTTGGCTTAGGGGGGCCGCCGCTGTTCATGCTGGCCTGGTCGGCCAATCGATTTGTCCAGAGCGCCGGCTGGGGTGGCATGGTGAGGATCGTGAGCCAGTGGTCTACCCCGCAAAAATACGGGCTGGCCATGGCGGTCGTGAGCCTGAGCTACCTGTTTGGCGATTTTCTTAGCCGATTGCTGCTGGGCTATTGGGTGGGCCTGGGGGCAACCTGGTCGCAGCTGTTTGTCTGGTCGGCTATGGGTCTGGGATTGATCGCGATTCCGGTGGTTTGGTTGCTTCGTGAACGCCCCGAGGGCGCCGAGATGGTGCCCGCCACGGCCCCGATTCAAAGCGGTACCGCATCGGGCGGAGGATCGATCTTTGCCCGTCCCGACTTTTGGATGGTGTGCTTCCTCTCGTTCTGCTTCACCCTGCTCCGCGAAACATTTAACGAATGGACGCCCACCTATCTCAACGAAGCCGCCGGGCTCGCCAAGGCGGCGGCCGGTCAGGCCAGCTCCATCTTCCCCCTGTTTGGGGGTCTGAGCGTGCTGGCGGTGGGGGCCTTCAGTGACCGAATCGCCCGAGAAACGAATCCCATGCGGCGGTTGGCCGTGGTGCCTTACGGATTAGGCTTGACCGCCGTGCTTCTTGGCATTTTGGGGCAGGTGCCTGGGCTCAATCCGGCGGTGACTGTGGGACTGGTTGGCCTGATCGGCTTTTGCCTGATCGGCCCCTATTCGCTGCTGGCGGGCGCGACATCACTTGATTTTGGGGGCTCGCAAAAGGCGGCCAGCGCGGCCGGGCTCATCGACGGGGTGGGCTACATCGGCGGCATTTTGAGCGGGTGTGCCGTGGGGAGCCTGGCCCAAAACCTGGGTTGGGCCATGTCGCTTTCGGGTCTTGGGGTGATGTGCGCCGTGGTTGCCCTGGGGACGGGCCTCCTCTTAAAGCATCAGGCCCGGAAGTTCGGATAGGTGCTCGATCATGGCGTCCGGTTCGTGAGCCGCCAGTTGGTCACGGGTGTGGGTTCCGTACAGCACGCCCACCACGAATCCGGCCCCGGCGGCCCGGCCCTGCTGGATATCGGAGGGCGTATCGCCAACTTTCGCAATTTCAGCGGGGGTGACTCCTTGCCGCTCCGCCAAGGCCAGGAGCATATCCGGAGCAGGCCGGCCCTGCGCGACTTCGTTGCTCGCAATCGAATCATCGATGAGATCGCGCCACGGCATCCGCCCGATCACGACATCGGTAATGGCACGATCGAACCCGGTATCCACCGCGATTTTAAGTCCAGCCGTCTTGATTTGGTCCATCACTTGGGTGGCTCCCTCAATCTCGTCGATGCCGGGATCGGTGCGGTAGATCTCGATCATCAAGCTTTGGAATCGAGCGTGAATCGCTTCGACATCGCCTGTTGTGCCGTGGGCGGCCAACAAGTGCGCGATGGCCACCGGTTTCGGAATCCCCATCACGGCATTGACTTCGGCGATGGAAGCCGCTACACCGAATTCTGCCAAGGCCGCCTGGAGCGCACCACCCACGGTATTGGTATCCCGGACGGTGGTTCCGGCAAGGTCGAAGACGACGAGTTTCGTTTTCATGCGCTGATCAAGATCTCCGATTTCAGGCGTTCGGTCACTCCGAACGAAAGGGTCATGCCGGTGCCAAAAAGGTTGAGCGCCCACACGCCATCATCCACCTGAGATTGCCAAAAGGGCAGTGTGGGATGGGTGGGGTAAGTGCCGATCCATCGCTGATGAACGGTGTAGTTTTCGCGCGGTAAGAACTCGTCCATGGCGGTCAAGATGAGTTCATCCACCGCTTGCTCGCCGTACACGGGGTGTGCCCGCCCGTAAGTGTGACTGTCGCCTACGGTCAGCGAGCCGTCTCCATGTTCGGCAACGAGAATGTGGATGCCGTGCGCGACTTGGTCAGGCCATTTTTGGGCGTGAAGTTTGCGTACGGAAGGAAGCGACGGGCAGTCGCGAAAGTTCTTGTAGTGATCGAGCGTGAGCCCGGCGCAGAGGTGAATGCCGAGTTCTTGGCGCTTGGGTTTGGGGGTCAGGCGCAGCATTTGCAGGTGGCAAAGATCGATTCCGGCCGCCTGAGCTTGCACGCCCAAATGTTCAAACAAAGCCGGGCCTGCACAAATCACCACCGCTGATCCACGCACGGTTTCTCCCCCGGCCAGAGTCACCTGTCCGGAGCGGATGCGGGTGACGGTGGCTCCAAAGCGGATGGTCACCCCCGCAGAAGCGAGCGAAGAGGCGAGGCGGTGAACGACCTCTCGTGGATCGACCGCATGCTCGGTTTCGCTCAAGAGCGCTCCCTTAAGTCCGTCGCGGCGAATGGCGGGGCAGCGAGCATGAGCCTGCTCGGGTGAGAGGAGGGTGCGGGGAAGTCGGTCAGCAGAATCAGCGGCAAATTCGCGCAAGACGGCCATCTCCTCGTCTTCATAGGCCAGGTGAAGCGAGCCAGAAGCGCGGTGCCAAAAACCCGCTTCGGCCGCCGCGATTTGCCAGAGCTCCCGACTGCGCAGCGCCAGGGCCTCGATCTCGGCGTTTGGCTGTCCCACCGGCCAAACCATTCCAAAATTGCGGACGCTTGCGCCTTCGGCCCGCACCGAGCGTTCGAGGACGCAGACGGATTGTCCGGCGCGATGCAGGTGCCACGCCAGCGAGAGCCCCGCAATCCCCGCCCCGACAATCACAACATCGAACTTCGTCACCGATTCATCTTAGCCACACAAATGTTAAGGTTGTTGATTCACGGCCACCACGGAGAATCTGGCCTCATTTTGTTGCGGAAATCGGGGCAATGCTTTGCTATGATTTATGCATGATCTCGTCATTGATCGTGCTCGGAACGGGCCTGGTGACGCCGAGCGAGCCCCTCCCCTCTCCCGCGTTTGCCGCTCTGCTGGCTTCGCCTCAGGCTTCAAGATGGCTGGGGGCGAAGACATTTGGGGGTCGCGTGACCCTGGAATCAGGGGGCAGTTACGCGGCGATTGAGGAAGGGGATGGCGGGTTGCGAAGTGAGAAACAAGTTTCGGGTCGAGATTCGATAACCCTGAATCTGAATCTCAACCAAAAGTCGGTCGCAGGCCAGGTTCTCACTTTTCGGGGTGAGGCTCAACTGAAATGGGAGGTGGAATTCTCCCGGCGGGAGGTAACAAGCGGATCGGGGGGCTCTTCCAACCGCCATGAGTTTGGGAAGCACCGCAGCGCAAAGACGCTCTCGCGTCCGGCGACGCTGACCTTGGACCTCGGTCGTGGCACTTACGCGCTCATCATTGAAGCGCAAGAGCAGTTGATCGTGCCGTACAACGTCACGACTTCAACGTATATCCCCGGAGATCGGCTCAATACGAGGGTGACGGGTACCCCAAACCCGGCGCCCGTTTTCACGCGCGTTCTCAATTCGATCACGATCAAGAATCAGGGGGCAGATCTACTGGAGTGGGGGCCTAGCTACCCCTTAGCCGTCGAAGCGACGCTGGATGCAGCGGCCATGGGAATGCCCAGCCTGGACGGGCGGCCCTTTGCTTTGCCCGCTCAAGGCAACACCATTCGGGGTCAGCGGACTTTGCCATTGCGGCTCCAGCTTTTCGATCAGGTGTTTTCGCCTAACTTGACCAAAGCTTGGACGCTGACCGCCGACCCCAAGCCCATGAAGCTGGAGGTGGAGATTCCCGGGCACCGCGAGTGGATGCCCGAAGCCGGCGGCCCCACCGGGGCGGCCGGCAACACGATCAACCTGCGGGCCCGGGTGCTCAATGAAGACGGTTCTCCGAGCCAGATCACCCCAGAGAAGGTGGAATTCAAGCTCATCAATACAAGCCGCGAACCTGGCGCGGCCATCAATGCGCCCTTGGAGAGTCCGCGCCTCGACCCGGATCTCCAGTTCAGCCCCGCGCAAAACCCGAAAGGCGTGATGGCGGATCAGGGTCAGTCGATCACCTTTGATTTGGCCACGGCGGGCCCCGTCACGACCGCTGTCCTCACGAGTTACGACTTCGGCGGCTTTACCACCGTCGAGGTGCGGGCCATCCTGCCGGGCGGCCAAGAATTGACTGGTCAGCTCAAAACCGGAGAGCCTGACATCTTGATCCCCCATCGTCAGCCCGGGAGCCGCATCGCGACGGCTTTTGCCGCGACAGGAGGCGACTTGGATGACGATGAGAGTGTGGATGGCAACGCCTATCGGGGAGATGGTCTTTCGCGATACGAGGAGTATCGCGGTCTGTTTGCGAAGGGGGCACATCGACGGCTCGACCCAAAAACCAAAGAGATTGCGGTCAACAATCGCACCGGAACCTACCAAGAGGCACAGGCAATTTTCAAAACTGCTTCGGGCGTGGATGTGGTGGAAGTGAACGACCCGGAACTGAAAGATCGCCAGCTGAACTTCAATTCCGAAGAGGGTCAAGTAGTCAAGCAATTTGGGCTTGTGATGCAGTTTGTCGATACCCCCATTGCGCCTGGGGTCATTGGCCATACCGTCTTCCGGAACGGGCACGACGAGGCTAATCGGTGGCCCGCCAATGTTTTGCGGATTGATGTGACCCGCAATGCGGTGGATGACCCGGTGGGGATGGTTGTGGACACAATTGCGCACGAATTGGCGCATGCCTGCGGAGCCGAACACCACGGCCCCGAATTTCCGGGCGAAAGCCCCCATGTCCTCACCCCTCTTGACCGGCTGCTGAATGCGGATGGCTCGCCTTACGCCAACAGGCCGACCGAACTGAAATCGACCATCAACATCCCGGGCGGTTTGAGTTCGGGAGACCCGCAATGTTTGATGGCCTACCCAAAAGGATCGTGGGTGGCCCGCCGCAACTCCGAGGGCGGATGGAACTTCACTCGCGCTCTCGAGCCCCAGGTTCGGCGGGTTCGATTGTGTAGATCTACGGCGGCGACCGGCTACAACACGCTGCCTCATAACTGTGGCGATGCGAGTTCAGGAAATTGTTTCGGAATGATT
Organism: Aphanothece stagnina RSMan2012; assembly: GCF_046764815.1. NCBI lineage: Bacteria > Bacillati > Cyanobacteriota > Cyanophyceae > Chroococcales > Aphanothecaceae > Aphanothece > Aphanothece stagnina. Next base: position 36,388 of record NZ_JBKOUC010000015.1, on the reverse strand, counting down.
CGCCTGCGACCGTAAGGCTTGGTTTGATGCGGGCGGCCTAGCGAATGCACCGCTCATCGCCCATAATTTCTGCGATCGACGTCGGACTTTGTGAAAAGCTCGTCCGCTCGATGGGGGCGTAGCCGGGTGGCGAGAGCATCCCGTCCTTGACGGGACAGGGGGCTACGATCTCAAAAACTGACAATCTGGGGGCGTAGCTGGGTGGCGAGAGCATCCCGTCCTTGACGGGACAGGGGGGCTACGATCTCAAAAACTGACAATCTGGGGGCGTAGCTCAATGGCGAGAGCACCTGCTTTGCAAGCAGGGGGTTAGGGGTTCGAGTCCCCTCGCCTCCACCAGACTTCTCATCCTTACCGTGTTCACGGTTTACATTCTTGAGTCCGCTTCGTCGGGGCGGTTTTACGTGGGTCATACGGTGGATTTAGAAGACCGCCTTCTTCGCCACCAGCAGGATCGTTCTGTTTCCACGCACGGACGCGGGCATGCAGTTGGCTTTCTCGTGCCCCCGACAAGCCCGCCCTTAGCGCAGATCCTCACACGTGTTGGGCGAAGACGGCCCGTAAATCAAGTTGTGGAGAGTTCCTGTTTTCGGATCGAGAGCCTTTGGCTTAATCGTCAGGAAAGGGTTGCCAAGAAACAAGACGCCAGACACGGTATCGCCCTTGGGGTACTCACGGTGCATTTCGGCTTCAGCCGAGGCTTTGAGGGCGAAGTAGGCTCTTCCCAAATAATCTCCCGCGAGAACTCGCTCGTACAAGGCCTCTTGTCCGTAGACCATTCCGACGCGAACGTTACCAACTAACGCCTGGCCAATGCCTTTGCCAAATACCCAACTCATGCCGGTATTCCGCCCCCGTTCTACAGACTGGTTCTTCATCCAGTTGCAGTTCGAGCAACCGTGATTGACGGTAAAGAGTGCGCCGTTTGCGATGTTGGCGATGTCTTTCGATCTCAGTGGGCCCGCGCTGGTTTCTTGCTCGAGAGGCGACGAATGAAGCTGCACATAAAACATCGTATAGGCACGCCGGGCAAAGGCACCGTAGATCGTTTTTGGTGTCGCCTCTTGGGAGTTCAGTACGTCCACGCCATCTTGACCAAAAAGCTTCTGTCCAACATTTGCGGAGAACTGATTCGCGCCTTCCGGCCAATCTGAATCGGTCACCGCCAGGGCTCTGGGTTCAATCTTGAGCTTACCGGTGTAATAGGCATGCGTTTTTCTCAAAAATCTGCGCAATACCTCGATCCCATCGTCGGTTTCTCCCTCAACTCCCCTGAGATTGGCCACCCAAACCTTTAACTGCGGAGTTCCGATATAGGTCTCAGGAATCCCGTTCCCGTCTCGATCTTTGAATTTGAGATCGTAGTCCTCGTAGTAAAGAGGGTTCGGGTTGTCGAAGTCGTGCATGTGGAACCGATGCATGGGCATCGCTCCGACAAGAATCACGCCGGAAATCTGCTTGTTTTGGTGGAGGGATTTGACGCTCGTTCTCACTTGAGCCGGAGTCGTCCAGGTGCCTTCAACGATTTCCAGCGTCACCGGAAATCGCTTTTCAACATCGGCTTTGTATTGTCGGATCTCGTTGCCCAGCAACGCGTATGTTTTCTTGCGGACGAGGATGGCAACCTTATCCTTTGGTGCGGCATGCGCTCCCACGGCCAAGCAAGCGGCGAGAACAAGAAGAAGGGCGCGGACTCTTCCCATGGCCGCGCAGACTACCACAGGCATTCCGCTTTTGTGGCGTCGAGCGAAAGATAATTAATCTGAACTGTGTCTCATCATATCTCCCTTCTCCTCGGTGGAACTGTACATACAGCCTGTAACTTTGTTCCTGCGCGGCTCCATGCTTTCGTTGGAGATCACACCGGCGATTTTTCACATCGCCTGGCAAAACATCGTAGCGGTCGCCCGGCACTTGTGCGAGCCCTGGGCTCACCTGACTTGCAATGCGTTGAATCGGCTCATGCTCCGTAATCTGTTGCTATTGCTGAGGAAAGCTCCGAGTTTTGTATTCCGAATGAATATCAGGCCATCGAGGGGGTTAGGTCATGTTCGTATTGAGAGCTGACCTTTATCTCGACTCAATCCGTCGGGGGTCAGTTCTTGGAGCGGATCGCTAGAAGACGCACGTGAAAGATGTTCCGCTTCCCCAGTCAACGCAAATTGGACAATTTGAAGCATCCGTGAACCCGGGCACGATCACCATGGTGTATGATAAAGAGAACAGGATGGTGGTTCATAACCTTAACGGAACCTTGACCACCTACACCTATTCTGCCGATGGCCTGAAGCGGGCCGAGATCACTTCCGCCGGAACCACGACGCTTGTGTGGGATGGCACCGACTACTTGCAGGAGCGCAGTTGACATGCCCGTAAACACTTACATCACGGCCAATGGCCGCATCCGACGCCGAATTACAACCGACGAGGGGCGGATAACGGATGACGTTACGGTAGTAACCAATGCGTTGGGTTCGGTGGTTGCGACCTACAAAGATGGCTGGCTGACCGCCGACCGTAGCTACGACCCTTACGGCGAAACCCGGGCCGAATGGAATGATGTGGGTCGCTTTGGCTGGGTGGGGGGCCTTGGCTACCGTGAAACTCGGCGGGAGTGGGTAAGTCACTACGTCCGCGCCCGTCATTACGGCTTCACCATGGGGATGTGGACAAGCGTCGATCCGCTCTGGCCGACGGAGGCTGCGCTAAGTTATGCCACAGGGCGCGTCACGAGTTGGGCCGACCCAACGGGTAAGTGGGTGCCTATTGCTTGTGCCATAGCGTGCGGAACCTCAGCGGCATGTGCGGCTGGTGTCTGGATCGCCTGCGGGCAATTAGCCGGCGAAGAGGAGTTTTGGGACTGCACCAAAGATTATATTGCCTCGCTTCCTCCGCATTCGCAAATTGGGTGTGGAGCTGCCGCTTTAGGATGCTTGGCCTGTCTGGTTGTAGCATTCAGGGGTTGCCCTAGGCCGACCCCAGTTACGCCGCCGGTTCTCCCGACGCCTACCCCCGTCCTACCTCCGCCCGTAATGCCACGCCCGGTAATGCGCCCGCCTACACCGGCCAGTAGACCTGCTAGCGGCCCCAGACGAGGTACGCCGCGACCTTCCGACAAAAGTATACCGAAAGGGCGGCGCTATCGAAACTGCAGATCGTTTATGAATGGATGTTATAGGCACGTTATTCCAGGTACCCTTCGGTGGCAACGCGAACACGCCTGTGACGAGTGCTACAAGTACTGTAAACGTAATGGTTTGAAGAAGCTGAATGAAAATGACCGATGTAGATTCTGGGAGCATTGACGTGATTGACTCGAGCTTTTGGCTGGAGCATCTGCCTCGATTGCGAGAGCGAGAGGGTCATCTGGCGCAGGACGAGGTGGAACAGGTAACCAGTCTTTGCACGCGCTGGATTCCTGAATTGGAACGCATTTGTACTCACGCAAACGCTTCCGAGTTCGATCTAGAGCTGACCATCCTCCTACATGCAGTTGACGCCGTTGCCCCTCAGGCTGATCAGGACTTTCTGATTCGCATGTTGGATTCTGAAATTTGGCACTTTGATGATCTAACTTCTTTCAAGGCGTGGCTTTTTTCTATTATGATTAGCGATCGGAGCGATCAAGTTTTCGATCATGTAATGCAGGTTGTGCAGGCTGCCGATGCGGTTCACATGCCGCCATTAACGAGGGCCCTTAATTCGATAGGAAGTACAGTTGTTTATTCTTGGTTGTTTGCTACAATTTCCACCGCGTATGGAAAGCCTTGTAGATTTCCGATCTCGCCTAAAACGTTAGAACGGCATCGATCAGTTGCGAGCAGCATCAAGGATCTAAATGGATTTAGTCTTCTTGCCGAGTCATACGGAAGCATCCAGGACTGAACCCCATCTGAACCAAGTTGGTGTTTCCTTTGGCCATCTTTTATCCGTAGGCGCTGGCTTGTTTTATGATCACCTTGAGCGGGCATGAGGCCTCCAGCCGTGGAACGAATTACGATAGAAACAAAGGTCTGGGAGCGGGATTGGGCGACTCGGCTTTTTTCGTCTGGATGCCCACTTGTCTTTGACCTCAATGAAATCGAGTGTCATCGAGCATTCTCGCAAGCTGGATTTACTTTCAGTCTACTATTGTCCAGCAAATAAGTTGCTTGCTGACTGCAAGCATTGTCCGCCTGGGTAAAGTGACGGAAACGTTGTGGCAGCCTTTGTTACCGACATGAAACAGAAAGCTTATTCACAGTTTCGGTGCAGCTTTGCGCTCAAGACCGTCCTGACGCTATTTGTCTTCGGATTCTGCATCATTCAAGGGTGTTCGCTTCCCAAAAAGACGAGGAGCGGTAGTTCCATCACTCAGACTACATCCGACCATTCTAAGGCGAAAAGTACACAGACGTTTTTGGTAGCCCCAGCAGAGGCACCAATTGAAACAGCTCTGCGAAAGATTGGTAAGTACATGCCGCTCAACACTGAAGTACTCATTCTGGAGGATTTTACTGTGTTCTCGGACGGTCGAGCACTCCCCGATGGAAGTCCACTTCCCAGTTTTAAAGTTGGGCGTGGAGCTCAGATAAAGTTCGGAAAATCGCCAGAACCAGTGGCTCGTTTGGAGTGGCAGGATGAAGGCTGGATGCTGATTGGAGATGTGAGCCTCGGCACAGATCCAGACGTAGCAACCGCTTGGGAGTCTCTGTTTGGATCGGTGTCAGTGCCCATACCAAAATACGTTTGCATTTATAGCAGTGTAACTCAGGTCACATTTTCGACTCTAGATCTTCCTAGTATGCCAGGAGATAACAGAATCTTCTACTTCGACCGGAAGTCTAAACGACTAGAAACGCGGCAAGGGTTCTAGTATTCCTCGGAATGGATGTTCGTGTCTAAGTACAAAGCTGCGGCGGGCCCCACTAGGGCCAGCGAGATAGAACTCAGCAAGGATTACCTCTGGGTTTGGCCGGTTAGATAGTCACCCTGCGGTCGTTCGCCAACATCATTCGCACGACCTTTACCTACGAGAGAATCGAGCAGCTCACTCGCCAGGAAGTGGCAAGCAAAACGCCCGATCTCCGGATGCCTCGGGGGCTTGCTCCTGAAATCCAGAGGCCAGCATGAGCCGAGCCGAGGGGATGTTGTCCGGGTCGCAGTAGCCCCAAATTTCCGTCAATCCGGCTTGCCGTATCAGCTCAACCACCTGCGCGAGCGCGGCTCGGGCAATGCCCTGGCCCTGAAACGCCGGAAGAATGGCGAACCACACGGTGGCGCGTCCGTCGTCGTGTTCAAAACCGATCCGCCCGGCCCACGCACCCTGGGCCTCGATCACGAACTCCTGCCAGGTTGGAAAGTCGCCGCTGGCCCACGATTCCTCAGCTTCCCGAGCGTAGCGCTCCGCTTGCTCAAGGTCAAAAACGTCGTACGACTGGTAGCGGTTGACCTCGGGTCGGCTCTCCAGGTCAAACAGCATCGGGGCGTCGTGCTGGGCCATCGGGCGCAGTGTCACATCGGGGTTCATAGCGGGATTTAACCTGCCGGAGAGGGAGGGTGCCTCCGCCCGCCTGGCCGCCAGCCTGGGCCGACCTGGTAAGAGTACTGGTTTTTGCGATGATCACCGCAAGCGCCATGTATAATCAAGTTGCGAAACGTTTCGCAATGTGTTTTACCATGAGAAGTGTGTGCTTTTCCCGAACAATGATGTTTGCGTTGGCCGTGTCCGTGTCGACTTCTGCCTTTGCCTTCATCAACAACTACACCCAGGATTTTGAAGGCCTGGACCGCACCTCGTCGACCGCTCTGGGCGGCGATGGTTGGAGGGTGTTTGGCAACGTCTTCAATCCCGATGGCTCCTATTTCGGCGGTTACGGCGTGTTTCCGGCCCCCAACGGCGGCCCCGGATTCTCCGCGATCGTCACCGGAGAGGGCGGAGCGACGCAGGGCCAGAACCAGCTGAGCATCTACAACGACTACAACAACCCCGAGCACACCAACGGCAGTGGTCGAACCATTGAGTCCAACGTGTTCCAAGAGCGCACGATTGCCGCCGGTGATCTGGGACGCACGTTCAACTTCACCTTCGATTACAAGGCGTCGAGCACGAATGGCCCCAGTGGCGTCAGCACGGCTCAGGCGTTCTTTAAGGTGCTGAACCCGAATAATAACTTTGCGCTGGTTTCGTTCCCCACGTTTGTTACCACCAACGCTTCAACGAGTTGGTCAACCGGCAGCCTCAGCATCACCATCGACAACGCCTGGACGGGTCACATCTTCCAGTTTGGCTTCATGAACACGGCCGTCAACCTTAGCAACACGACCGTGTTTTACGACAACATCAGCATGGTGGATGCCATCCCCGAGCCCTTGACCATGAGCGTGTTGGCGGCTGGTCTCTTGGGCTTGGCCGCTCGCCGTCGCCGCAAGTAAGCCCTGGCTTCTCAGGGCTGAACCGTCCCCCGTTTGCACCGTTGGTGGTGAAGCGGGGGATTTTTCATTTGACCGCTCCCTGGCAATTCGGCCGGGAAACCGGACGTTCAATCGTGAAAAATCGCAAAAGCTTTGGAAACTTGATTTGCGGGCGTCGGACATGTTTATAATGGTTTCATGCGTATTGCTTTTCTTTTCGTAGGGGTTGTCCTCAGCACCGCGTCGTTCGCGACCTCAATAACCATCTCAAATCACAGTTTCGAGGCCCAAACTCTCGGGAGCGGGAGCTTCTTCTATTCCCCGACCCAGATCACCGACTGGTCGAGTACCGCGACCGGAGGTGCCGACCGAGGGGTCTGGAACACAGGCGCGCCCGGTAAAGATGGCAACAACATCGCGTTTGCGTATGCCAACAATGCTTTTGCCCAGCAGCTGACGGCGACGGTTCAGGCCGATACCGTTTACACCTTTCAGTACCTGATGGGCCGCTCGGGAGGGGCAACGCGAGGCACGGCCGAACTTTGGGCGGGCGGAACCTTGCTGAACGGTGTGGTCACCGGCGGCACCCTGTTGGCGGGACAGACGCTGCAAATCAACCAGAGCAGCATGAGCGAGTTGAGTCTCACCTACACCTCGCCGACTTCGGGCGCGGTGGTGGGTCAGCTTCTGACGATTCGATTTGCGGGAAGCACGATCCCGGGTGAGAATTATGTGAGTTTCGATAACGCCCGATTGAGTGCGGAAGCAGTTCCGGAACCGGCCACCCTGACGGTGCTTGCGTTGGGGGCTTTGGCGGCCGCTCGGCGTCGCCGCAAGTAAGGGTGATTTTGGGGATGGGGCCTAACGCGCTCCATCCCCAAACCAAAACTCCACCGCGTCTTCATCAACCCCATGCGCGCCGCGCCATGCGCGAGCGGGGAACTGCGTATCGTCGCGCGGGTTCCCGACCTGGGTTTCGGTGAAATCAATCCAGCGATGGAAGTAGCTCATGGGGGCTCCGGCCGAGTCCCGCGGGGCAAGGATCCCGGCGGCGGCCAGCATCTCGACGACCCTCACGCGATGCTCGGGGTTTTTGATCCCAAGTTCCTTTAGGCTTTTGGCTAACTGAGGGGCCGTGGTTCGGGGGTCGGCCTCGCGGCAGATCTCGAGCAGGCGCTTGACCCGCGCCCATTCCGCTTCATTCGGGGCGGGAAAAAGGGGAAAGCGGGCAAAGAAGTTCAGGTGGCTGGTGACCGGGAGGACGGAGAGCATCGGACCGTTCATCAAGAGGCCGGAAACATCTTCGCCCGGTGACCAAGACGCAAGCTCATCGGTTCGCGAACCTTCGATGCGGGGAAGGCCACACACCGCGCACACGTACGAAAGATCGCCCGCTGTGTTCGGGTGAGGAACCAAGTGGCGGGCAAAGGCCGCACTGCCCAGAATGCCCCACCAGTCGGGCCGATTCCACGCGAGTCCAAGCGCAAACGCGCGACCCGCCTGCCTGAGATCGACTTGGTCGCGGGCCGTAAGCAGCCGGGCGATCGTGGCATCGTGTCCGGCCCGTTCGTCGGGTTGCCAGTAGCCCTTTTCCTGGGCGTAGGCGAGCTCTTCGTCACTTGGGGCGGGGAGCGGCTCCTCGTGGGTGAACGGGGCCATGGCCCGCTGCCAAAGACTATCCAGCGTTCGTTTGGCCCGGACGTCCAAGCTATGTTCGGGAGCAAACCTGGCATCGAGCTTTGCGGGCATACGCTCATTCTAGCGAAGCGCCGGCTGAGCATCTCGCCAGAGTCTGAGTGCCGTTCCGGAAAATGCGCACAATTGATCAGACCCCGGCGGTTCCGCTCCGCTTATCATCTTTCCAGGCATGAGACAAGACACCGCCCGCGATTATCGCGCTCGACTGGAAGCGGTCATTGAACTTCTGGTAAGCCGCCTGGATGCGCCGCCCTCGGTGGCCGAAATGGCGGAAATCAGTGGATTCTCCCGGTTCCATTTCGGTCGGATTTTTGGGGGCGCCCTGGGCGAATCCCCGGGCGATTTTTCGCGCCGGATCCGGCTGGAGCGAGCCGGGTATCTGCTCCAAAACTCCAAGCTGAACGTTTCAGAAGTCAGCCTCGAGGCGGGCTATGAATCCCTGGAGGCGTTCTCCCGGGCGTTTCGCTCGGTTTGGAAAATGAACCCCTCCGACTACCGTCCGCGCGATGGACGGTGGGAGATCCAGGCTGCTTCGGGCATTCACTGGGATCCCGAGACCGGTTTTCGGCCACGGCCTCTTGTTCTTGCGCCCGGAAAGCCTATGCAAGCCACCCTCACTCATGAACCCCTTCGCCACTTGCTGGCCATGCGCCATGTGGGCCCGTACCATGAAATTGCCCAGACCTTTGAAAAGTTGGCCGCCTACGTCCACGGTCAAGGACTGGCCATCGGCGAAAGTCTGGCCGTCTACTACGATGATCCGGGGGTGACCCCGGCGCACGAGCTGCGCAGCGATGCCTCGTTTTTGGTGGGAGAAGATTTTGAATTGCCCGCCGGACACCCGGGCGCTTTGCATCTCACCCAGATTCCCGCCGGTGAATACATTACGGCCGCCCATATCGGCAGCTACGACGGGCTCGGTGATGCTTGGTCGCGCTTCATGGGCGAGGCGGCTCCGGCTTTGGGGCGCCCCATGGGGCAAGTGACCTTTGAAATCTACCGGGGCGATTGCAGCGGCGATCCCGCAACCTGGCGAACCGATCTCTACGTTTCGGTGGTCTAAGCCCCCAGTCGGCCTGGCGAGTCCGGACTGGGCTCGCCAGGCTGGCCGGATAAGAATGTTGGCAATCGACGAGTTACGCCGAACGACGCATTCGGCTGGAGAGCAGTTTGGTGCGATCTCGATACTTGTTCACCGTGCGACGCGCCACTTCGACCCCCTGCTCGGCCAGCATCTGGGCGATGCGTTCATCACTCAGCGGGCTGTCCGGATTCTCGTTCGCCAAAATCTCTTCGATCATCTTTTGCACCCTGAGCGCGGGCTTAAAGAACACATCAAAGCTGATGACATCTTTCGTCACAATTTGCACGAACTTGCCGTTGGTTGCCCGGCTGATTGTGCTTTCGTGAACGCCCAAATCTTTCGCCACCTGACTCCGCGTGAGGGGCACCAAAAAGCGGTACTCCCCGGTCCGCACAAAGCCGCCCTGACGCTCGATGAGGTACTTGCCGACCTGCGCCAGTTGCTTACGCCGTTGCCCCAGAGCTTCAAGAAATCGCTCGGCGCGATCGGTGAACTCCATGATGTGCCGTTTCTCGGCCGGGTCGATGCTGGCCCCTGAGGCGATGTGTTGGCGGGTTTTTTCGTAGGCCCGGTTCACGCGAAGGTGAATCGGCGACGGTCCAGGCACCTCCACGACGTAGCCAAACTCGTCCAACAGAATCACAACGTCGGGCTGGGCGGCGGCGACCCGCTCTTGCCGCTGGGGAACGTGGTGCCGGGTAAAACTTTCGCCGGGGAAGGGATCGAGGCCCAGAATGACCTCAAACGCTTCTTCCACAAGTTCATCCGGAGCTCCGGTTTGCCGACTCAGAGCCCGGCGATTGCGGGCGACGAGTTCATCCCAGTATTTGCGCACCATCATGCGAGCCAAGCGCTCGGCGTCGGTGGACGGGGAGCGGAGTTGCAGCGCCAAGCATTCGCGCAGATCGCTTGCACCCACTCCGGCGGGTTCGCAGTCTTTGAGCGCCTTCAAAGCCTCCTCAGCCTCTTCCAGCGTCACATCGCAGTCGAGCGCAGCATCTTCTACGGTGCAGTTGAGGTAGCCACGCTCGTTGAGCGACCCCACGTAGTAAACGCCGACGGGAAGCAGCTCATCCGACAGCCGAGAACGGAGCTGGGCCATCAGGTGATCCCAAAGGCTATCCACGCTGGTGGCCATATCCACCCAGTCGTGATCGGTTTGGCCATCGGGAGGCAGGGAGCGCTGAAGCTCTCGATTCTCGCCGCTTGGCTTGAGTTGATCGGGCGCGACGGCCCTCAAAATCTCCTCTTGCAGCACCGGATCATCGTAATCGTCAATGCGCTCCAGGGCCGGATTCTCCATCAGCTCCGATTCAATGGCTTGCTCCAGCTCCGCCCCGCTGAGTTGCAGAATCTGGCTGGTCAGAACCACCTTCGGGTCTACCCGTACCTGCGTCCCTACGCGCAGTCCGGTTTTTTGTCGTAATCCGTTGAACACCGTTGACTTGCTCCAGCCCTCCCTTCCGTTGCGAGGGCGTCTCCTGTCCTGGTTATCGGCGCAGGTCGGGGCGGTGCTCCACCGATCTTTGCTGGGTTTTCCCGGGCCGGGGACAATTGGCACGGATCGCCCCGCCCGGCAGGTACACCCCCAGGCATGTTCACGGGATTGGTGCAAGTTGTGGGTCGGGTTGAAGCGGTGGAGGGCTTACGGTTGCAAGTGGTGGCCCCGCCCCTGTGGCCCCCGGCCCATGATCCTTGGCAAGAAGGCGAAAGCATCGCGATTCAAGGGGTGTGCCTGACTTACCTTCCCGATGCCTCGAATCTTCTCACGTTTGACTTGAGCGAGGAGACGCTGGCCCGAACCACCCTCGGCGACTTGCGCCCAGGTTCGCCGGTGAACCTAGAGCGCGCCATGCGTCCCAACGACCGGCTGGGCGGGCACATTGTGCAAGGTCACGTGGATGCCACGGCCACGGTGGAATCGATCGCCGAGCATGAAGGTTCGTGGACGATGCGCTTCCGGGTGCCCGATCGAGGCGGTCGTTACTTGATTGACAAGGGCTCGGTCTGCCTCGATGGGGTTTCGCTGACCGTGGTCAGCCCGGTGGAAGACACGTTTGAAGTCGCCATCATCCCCCACACGTGGGCCAACACCTCGCTTTCCGCCCGGCAAGCGGGGGACCGGGTCAACGTGGAGTTTGATGTTTTGGCGAAGCACGTGGAACGGTTGCTGGAGTACCGGGGGCGGTAATTCCTGGCTTTAGCCTCCGGCCCGGGCGAGGCGATCCCGATCCCACGGAACCACAACCCACTGATTCATCGCGCGGCACTCCTGCGCATGGCGGAGCTCGGCGTGGGCGCTGGTCTCGTCTCCCAACTGAAGGTGGCATCGGGCCAGGCTTTCGCGCACGTAGATTTCAAAGCCCAGCGCTCGATTCGCTTCACAGGTTGCTAAAGCGCTGTGCCCCAAGATGAGTCCGGTGCCTGGCCGACCTTCGCCGCACGCCAGGTGAATACGCGCCAGGTCGCTGGTGAGCCGAAATCGCCACGACGCTCCGGTATCCGCGGCGACAAATCGCTCCAGCGCCCACCGAGCGGTCTCGTCGTGCCCGACGGAGGCCGCCATCCAAGCCAGGTTGACCGCCACGTAGGCTTCTTCAAACGGTTCTCCGTGGGTGCGGGCCAGTTCGGCGGCCTGAACGAGCTGCGCGAATCCCGATTCGTAATGGCCCCGGCATCCGGCAATGAGGCCCAAGCTGTGAACCATACGCACATGGCCTCGGGCTCGCAAGACCCCCGGATCCAATCGCGCGGCCGGACGCCAGAGCGCTTCGGCTAGGTTCAGCTCGCCCAGATACATCAGGCATCCGGCTTCAAAAAACGAACAAAGCGCCAGGAGCTCGCCTTGCTGTTGTTGCATCGCCGACAAACGCACCTGATGCAACGCCTCCGAAGCAGCGGCGGTCTCGTTGCAATAAAAAAGCGCCCATGCGCGCAAAAATGAGGCCCAGCCGCGCAAGGGGTGGCTCGGCGAACCCGCTTTCAGAGCGCGATCACTGAGCTCCAAAGCCCGATGCGGTGCCAGGTTGGTCGCCAGATCGTTGGCGTGCCGAATCAAGCCAAAGGCGTTGTTCGGCTGATGAGTCACCGTCCATTCCAGCACGTCCTCAAGCGATCGAACCGCAGCGTCCTCGCGCCCGCGCCCGTCGGTCAAAATGGCGGTTTGCCGGGCTGCGGTCAGGGAAGATCGGAGCAAGATAAACCAGGGTTCGGAGTGCAGAGCCAGGAGGTCGGGGCTGTGCGTCAGGTTGATCTGGAGCAAAGGCATCTCCAGGGTCAGGCTGGTTCGTCCCACCCGCAAAAAAGGGGCGTTGTTGGTGGCTTTTCGAAGGGTGGCCAGGGTCTGCCGGAGGCTGGTGGCCTGGTGAGCCGCGCTTGATTGGGGCCAAAGCAGTTCTCCCGCCCGGGCTCGGGTCACGGGCTCCGGGGCGATGGTGGCCAGCATGCCCAGCAGACCCCGGCTCCGAATCGGCAGGTCGCGCACGGGCCGACCCGAGGGATCAATCAACTCCACCGTCGGGCCTAGATTGAGCTGCCACGGCTTCATGACGGCCTTGAGTATAGCGGGAAATCACGAATTTTCACAAAAACTCGGCCGATCGTTAAGGTCATGACCGCAAGCCCTAAAGTGAAGAAATCGGGACTTCCGGAAGGCCCTAACGTTCGCAACCCGACCGTAAAACTGCATGCGCCGCGCGGTTTCTTTGCGAAATGTCGCATCGCCCGGCGGGAGAAGACAATGAAAAACGGTCGAAAATGGATGAGCTTGGTGGCCATGGCCTTGGTGGCCTTGCCGATGGGGTTGCAGGCCCAGGGTTGGGGGACGTCCTCGCCTGAACTCACTTCGCAAGTGCTGGATGAGTTTGTGAGGGCCAACGAGATGATTGCCATGGGGCGCTTTACTCCGGCGCAGCGCAATCGCATGCAGCAGATCTTGCAGCGACAGTGGAATGACGGGGTCACCGCCGGTCAAGTGATGGGCACCATTGAAGGGGCGCAAAAGCTGCGCGCTTTGCCGGCCCGCACGCAGCACCTGGCCTTGATGGCCAACATCATGGGCTTTCTCACCCGGGCCGATGAGTTTCGGCGCCAGGGGGATGAGTACAGCATTCTGGTGCTCGAAGTCTATGCGGCCAGCAATCCTCCGCTCCTGGCGCAAGAGCCCCTGTTTGGCAAGCGGGTCGCCGATGCCTACATCGACGCCTTTCTGTTCCTGGGCGCGGTGCGGAGCGGAAAGCCCGAGCCCAAGCTCGGCGAAGAGAGTCGGCAAAAACTACGTTTGGAACTGGCCCGCGATTACCACCGTGCCAACAAACAGCAGCGCGATCAGTTCCAGCAGAACGTAGGCGGCGTGCTCGGACACATGATTCAGTGGCCGCAAATGGGCGAGCTCGATCGACTGCTGGTGCGGGCCGACTTGGGGGCCAAGCTCACGCCGCAAGAGCAGCAATATGTGATGCAAGCCCGGCAGATGATGAGTCAGCATAATCACCAAATGATGTCGAATCAGTTGAACTTTATGCGTCAGAATCAGGACACAATCATGGGCAGTGCACCCTACTGGAATCCCAGCGCCAATCGGTGGGAGCAAAAGGGCGGCATCGTGACGGAATTCGGCGTCACTCGGGTGGGCGGCTAGTCGTCTACCCACTCCCTTCCTCCCCCGAAAGTCGTCGTCTCCATTGACCTTCCGGCATGGTGGTCAAAACGCGGGGCGCGGGCTAGTTCGGGGGAGGATTTTTAGCGACCCGGGGGATGGCTTCGCGGAGATAAGTCTCATATTCCGCCAAGGCGGCATCCTTCCGGGCTTCTGTCCATCCCAAATGGAACCGAGGGGCATTGCGGAGTTGCTTCAGTCCTTCCGCCACCAGATCCCCCACCCGAACCGGACTTCGCTCGCCGACCTGAATGAGGTCGGGGAGATCTCCGGCCAACATTGGATCCCAGCGAGTCTCGCGTGGTTCTTTGAGCTCCACCCGGTAGCGGTCGCCAACGACGCGCAGCACCGAGCCCACAACCCGCCGATCCTGAATGGCCGTAAGAAACGATCTTTGGAGTGGTTCTAACGTGATCAAAGGGCTTAAGAACACATCCTTCAAAAATCGGATCCGGCCTAAAGCCATGGCCGAGGCGCAAAACAACCCATCCGGCTCGGCGAAGAAGGTTTCGGCCGCCGACTTCATCACGGGGTCGGTCGCGTGATCGGACATAGGAAGCAGCTCGCGTCCGAATACCAGGCTAAACCTGGGCCCCGCGTTTCTCATCCAAGTCACCCATTCGGAGAGGGCTTCGCGGTCGCCCAATCGTGCCCGCGCGCTAGTCGCTAGGGCCAAGTCGTGCCCCGACCACCCCACCGATTCGGGAGGCAAACTAAAGAATCTTCGAGTCTGGTGTTGAAGCGATGGCAGGGCTCGCTCTGGATCCCAATCCGCCAGCTTGATCACGGTTTGCAAATTGAAGGAACGGAAATGATCACGGCGCTCCGGGTTCGCTTCCATCTCTTGCATCCGTCGAACCATGAGTTCGGTGAGGCTTGGGTTTTGGCGATTCCGCACCTTTTCCGCCCAACGGGGGGTGGCGGGAGTGGGGGGCGGTCGGAACAATTGCTCCATGAGGGGAAGAGTGCGGTCGATCGTCTGGGCTTCCATCAACCGCTCGATCGCTTCTTTCCACTGCTCGAAACTCGCCGAATCATCTTGTAAGATGGCAAACCACCGTTCGGGATGCGACAGGCCCCGGCTGCGTTCCCATAGGGCGCGAACCTTGTTGAGGTCAATTTGCCGATTCGTCTGCGGCAGTTCTTCCACCCCGAGGATTCCCTTGATCGCCTCGAGAATGGCCTCTCGTACCGGGATGGCGCTGCGACCCATCCGGTGGCTGCTTTTTCCGGCCAGCGTGATGGTCAGGCGAGTATCCGTCTCCATCGCTTGAAGTAACGGCTCCAGGGCCGCTTCGCCTTCGGCAATAAGGTCTTGCACCCGTCCGCTTTCGCGCATGGGTGAACTCAGCGGCCAAACATGCACGGAGGAATGGGCTTGGTCGAGGGCCACAATTTTGGCCGCGATCCGGGCGGATTGCGGCGCGATGGTCTGGGGTGGTCTGGTCTTTCTTTTTTGAAGTCGGATGCGACGCTCGCATTCGGCCAAGAGTTGATCGACCAGGTTCGATAGGTCGTTGAAATGAGTCAAAGCATTCGGCCAGAACCTCAGCTCCGACTCGTTGATTCGCTCCTCTGGGGTGAGGCGACGGTCGAATTCCTCCCGGAAGGCCGCGCGGACACGAATCAGCTCGCGCAGATCGCGAAGCGCGTTTTCAAGTTCACCCGCGGCAAAGGCTAACAGGGCGCGTTCGTACCGGGCGATCAGGTAAGACAGCGCGGCATTTTCAAACGGTCGATCCCTTAGGCGCGCAACCTCACCTGAGAGAGCGGTGTCCGGGTCTCCTGCGGCGAGCCAAAGGGCCGCCGCCAACCACACGGAGTAAGGGTTTCTTTCTCGGATTGAATACACGCGAGGATCGTTGAGCGCCAGGGTGGGAAGACGCGGGCCCAGGAATGTGCGCACCGGATACGTTAGCCCGTCTCCGAGAACAATTTCCCTGCGATCGGGGAAGTACCAACCCTTTTCGCTGACCAAAGCGCTTCCCCCAAACCGTTGGTAGCGCGCGACAATGGCCTCCCCAAAGCGTCCACCCCGAGGGTCACTCATCCCGTGGCGGAGCAAAAAGTTGGCGGTTTCCGCCAACTCCTGGGTCATGGTGGGCGCTGGTGGTGAGCCAGGCCGAACATCGGCGGCCTGCGGCCATGCTGTTGTTGCCGCGAGCAATAACAGCATACTCAGCCCTCCCCTGAAACCCACGCGAAGCGTCTTCACTTGCCGTTTCCCCTACTGCTCCGACGGGCCGATGCGGTCTGTTTGTTCAGGAATCACGCGGGATTGACGTGATCATTCCCCCCTACATTCACAAGGACTCGACCCGAGCGCTTGCAACCCGCAGCCCAAACGCTAGGTAGGATGAGAGCGGAAGACGTTGATGAGTTTGGGGGAGTTTTTGCTGGCACCGCCCAATGTGCCGTTTGCCATTGCTCTTGGAGTCGTGGCTCTGATGGGGGTGGTGGAGGTCATCGGCACGTTTCTTGGAACCTCGGGCTTGGCCGATTCCGACTCCGATGTGGATGCGGACGCCGAGGGATTTGCCCCGAAACTCCTCAACTTTTTGCACTTTGGCGCCCTGCCCACCACGGTCATTATCCTGCTGTTTTGCTTAGGCTTTAGCTTGAGCGGTTATGCAATTCAGTTTGGCGTCAATCAATTGACCGGACGCTTAGCCCCGGCCCTGGTGGTCAGTTTCCCGGCCCTGTTGTTGGCCTTGCCCCTCGTCCGGCTGGGAGGCGCGGGTCTGCGCAAGACCCTCTTCCGGGAAGACACGGCGGCGGTGAGCTCTGATGCGCTGCTTGGGCGCGTCGCCACCATCACCCTGGGCGAAACCCGCCGCGGAACCCCCTCGCAGGCCAAGCTCAAAGACGAATTCGGCACCACTCACTATGTGCAGGTGGAGCCGCTCCACGAAAATGGAGTCTACGCCGCTGGTTCAGAGGTGATTCTGGTCACCCGAACCGGGGCCACGTATCAGGTGGTGGGGGTCGATGACACCATTGACCAACTCACCGCCCCCGATCCTCGCGCCGGCACGGAAGCCCCCGACCCGTCTTCCTCCACGCCCCAATAAAGGCGGAGAGCCCGACAATTCGCTTTTTTTGACCCGACGTGCCTGATATCAACTCGCTTCAAATCATCGGCTTTTTTGCCGGAGCCATTGTCCTTGGCATTCTCGTCATCGGATTCATCTTCTCGCGCCTTTACTACCGCGCGACCAAAGAGTCCTCGTTCGTGCGCACCGGTCTGGGCGGCCAGAAGGTCGTGATGAACGGCGGCGCCCTTGTGATCCCGGTCGTTCACGAGACCATCCGCGTGAACATGAACACCCTGCGACTCCCGGTTGAGCGGGGCAAGGATAGCGCCCTCATCACCAAAGACCGGGTGCGGGTCGATGTGCAGGCCGAGTTCTTTGTCCGGGTCAAACCCAACGAAGACGCAATTGCCGATGCCGCCCAAACGCTGGGTCAGCGCACCATGAAGCCCGAGGCCCTGAAGGAGCTGGTGGAAGGGAAGTTTGTCGACGCCCTGCGCGCCGTTGCCGCCGAGATGACCATGGAAGAACTGCATGAGCAGCGGGTGAACTTTGTTCAGCGCGTGCAGACCACGGTGTCCGAAGACATTCTCAAGAACGGTCTGGAACTCGAGTCGGTCTCGTTGACCAGTCTCGACCAGACCAACAAGGAATTTCTGAATCCCGACAACGCGTTTGACGCGCAAGGTCTGGCCAAAATCACCGAAACCATTGAGCTCAAGCGTAAAGAGCGGAACGACATTGAGCAGACGAGCAAGGTCGCCATTCAAGAACGCAACCTTGAAGCCACGCGTCAGCTGCTGGCCCTGCAAAAAGAAGAAGAGTACGCCAAGCTTGAACAAGAACGGGAAGTGAGCATTCGCCGGGCCGCGCAAATGGCCGAGATCGCCCAGGTCCAGGCCGCGCGTCAGCAAGAAGCCAAGCAGGCAGAAATCAGCGCCCAGCAGCTCATCAGCCAAACCGAAATTTCGTCCAAGCGTAAGATTGACGAAGATCGGATTGCCACCGAGCGCGAGCTTGAAGAGTTGCAGCTTCAAAAGGCAAAGGCGCTCGAAACCAGCCAGATCGAAAAGGCCAAGTCGCTGGAACTCGCTGAGCAAGAACGCGCGATTGCGATTGCCGAGAAAAGTCGCGCCAAAAGCGAAGCCGAGGCTCTGGCCGCCGCCGCTCGGGCCGAAGCGGTTCGCGCCGACGAGCAGGTCATCACGGTAAAGGAGCGCGAAATTGCCGAGCGGAAAAAGATCATCGAACTGGTGAATGCGGCCGAGCAAGCCGAACGGGAAGCCTTGAAGATCACCGTGGCCGCCGAAGCCGAGCGCAAAGCCAACGAGGACCGTGCCGCCGCCCTGGAAGCCATCGCGCGGGGCGAAGCGGAATCGGAGCGACTGCGGGCCGAAGCCGCGCGGGCGCGTTACGAAGTGGATGCGGAAGGGCGTCGCAAGCTCAACGAGGCGGAAAACCTGTTGAACCCCGAAATTGTGGCCGCGCAGGTCAAAAAGATCCTCATCGAGCGTCTGCCCGACATCATTCGCGAGAGCGTGCGACCCATGGAGCAGATCGACGGCATCAAGATCATTCAGGTGGAGGGTCTGGGGGGCGGCAACGGCCACGCTCATGCCGCCGGCACGGCCACAGAGGGAAACCTGGCTGACCAGCTGGTGAACTCGGCGCTGCGGTACCGGGGTCAGGCTCCGCTGGTCGATGCGCTGATGACCGAAATCGGGATTCGGGGCGGGGATATCAACGGCATCACCGAAGTGCTGGATGCTCCGACCAAGCCCGAGGGCGGTGCCCCGCGATCCTCGGGGAAGCCTGCTCCCAAGCCTAAGCCGGCCGAGGAGTAACGGTTTGGCCTCCCCTGGGGCGCCCGCCTCGGGGGAGGATTCAGCCCGGTGCAACGCCTGACTCAACCCCTGCGTAAAGGCCTTTGGAGTATGAGGGGAGCGACATGATCTTTGTCACGGCCTTAGTGGTTTTGGTCGCGCTGTGGGGCGGGTTTTCCGAAGAGATCTACTGGCCCGAGGCGCTGACCTACATCGTCCTGGCGGTTTTGGCCTGGGGGATCACATTTTTTGCGCCCCACTCAAGCGCCCCCGCCATTGGGCTCGGGATTTTGGCGGTGACGGGCATCGTCCTCCTGTTCCGAGTTGGGTTGGCGAATATCCGAGCCTGAGGTACGGGGGGGGACAGGTCAGCCAAGCATCCGGAACAGCGTGACCATCACCATCAGGTGACACAGGGCCCCGCCGAGCACGAAGACGTGCCACAACTCGTGAAAGCCAAAGCGTCCCGGCCATAGGTTCGGCCGCTTACTGGCGTAAATCACCGCCCCGACCGTATAGAACAGACCACCGCCGACCATCCATCCTAGAGTCGTCGGACTGGTTGCGGCCAGCATTTGCGGGAGCAGAAACGCACACATCCAGCCCATGCCTAGGTAAAGCGAAAGCCGGAGAGGGGTGGGGGTTTTTTCTCGGGTCGCGGCCACCAAAATCCCGACCACCGCCATGCCCCATTGCAACGCCAGCACCCACATGCCTAAGGTTTTGGGCAAAGCCAGCAGCGCAATCGGCGTGTACGATCCCGCGATCATCACGTAGATGGCGCAGTGATCCATGCGCTGCAGCCACTGATGCTCCAGCTTGAGCCAGTGGTACAGCGCACTGCTGGTGAACATGAACACCGCGCCCAGGCCGAATACGGCAAAGGCCAAGGCGGCCAGCGGCGATGACAGAGCCAGCACCGCAAGCAAAAATGCCCCGACGCCCACAATCACCGCGCCGGCCGCATGGGAGAGGGCGTTGAAGGGTTCGCGAATCCGGGCGATCAGCGACATTTGCGGTCTATTTTACTGACTGCGCACGGTGGGGCCTTGGTGTACTTTCCAAGATTGAGTGTAAACATTCCCCGCGCCTCCGCGAATCACACCTTCGATGACCTCTCAAGCGCGCTCAGAAGCCCGGTTCCTCGCTCTTATCGAGGAGTACGCGGGCATGCTGGCGCGTATTGCCGCTCCCTACGCCCAAACGCCCGAAGACAAAGCCGATCTCATTCAAGAGATGCGGTTGCAACTCTGGCGGGCTCTGCCGAGCCTGGATGCCGACCGCAACGCTCGCACTTGGGCGTATCGAGTGGCACTCAACACGGCCATCAGCTGGTATCGCCGGGCGCGAACCTGGCGGCCGGTGGAGCATGAGATGGAATCGATTGCGGACGGCGAGGAGATTTCGACCGAGGCCCTGGTGCTCCGGCAGCTCATCGCCGGTCTTGATCCGGTCAATCGCGCCCTGCTGACCCTTCATCTGGAAGGACTCTCGAACGAAGAGGTCGGCCAGGTGATGGGTTTGACCCCGCAAAACGTCGCCACTAAGCTGACCCGCCTCCGGCAACAGCTCCGCTCCCTCATCAACCGACCAACGCTATGAATCCCAACCTTGAACTCGAAGATCTCCGGGCCGCCTGGCAACAAGTGGCCACCGATCAGACCGCCCTCCGCGCCGATTTTGAACTGGCGCGGGTTCGTCGTGGCCTGTGGCAGCAGCACATTTCGCCGGTGCTGCATATTCTCGTTTCTCTGGCCGGGATGAGCGCGGTGGGGGACTTTCTCTCCGCCCGGTTTCCGCAAATGCTGGCCGACCCCGCCGGGGCCTGGCCCACGGTTGCTCTGATGCTGCTGGGGGTCGCGGCGATCATGGCCTCGGTGCATCAACTCATGGCCATCTATGCACTTGAATACGCCAGCGACTTGCGCTCGATGTTGCACCGCACCCTGGTGCTAGAAACCGTCACGGTGCGCGGCACTTTGATTTTGCTGGCCCTGGGAATGGTGGGTTGGGTGGCGCTGCCGGTGTGGTGGGGGCAGGTGACCCTGGGGTACGGGTTCTATCGCCAAATCCCGCTTTCGTGGCTGGTGGCCAACGCCGCGTTTGGCGTTGCCGCAGCCGGAGCCCTGGTCACACTCGCGCGTAGTCAACGCTGGAGCCAGCAAGTGCGCCAGGCGTTCACGGGCGAAAACCTGACGCGGCTCCGCAACGAGCTCCGGCAGCTGGAAAACTGATTCTTAGCTCAAATGTGGCAGTCGAAGCCACCCTAGATCAGGCGACGTGTCACGACGTTTGCCATCCACTTGATCTCATCTCGAATCAGGCTTAAGTCCAAGCTTTGTCCTGGGATGCGAAATCGCGATTCCACCTCCTCCAGTCGCAAAGTGGACACGGTTTCGCCGTTCACCTGAACGAGAAGATCCCCGACCTCGATTCCAGCCTCCTCTGCCGGGGATTCAGGCACCACCCGGGTGACGGCGATTCCGTGCGGAAGGGGCTGCAATCCAATGCCCACCATGTCGCTCTCAATCGGGGTGCCAAAGTGGGCGTTGGGGGTCAAGTACGCTTCGCCCCGCGCATAGTCCAGGCTTATGGTGAACTGTTGAAGGATGTCGTATCCAAGGAGTCCGGCTCGTCGGGTGGAATCAAGCGCACCAGGCGGAGCAGAAGGGGAAGCGACCGCCAAGGGACGAAGGATGCAAAATCGACCGAGGCAGGCTTCCTCTAATCGGCCCATGATCGTTCCTCTCTGTCCCCCAACGCCTCCGGACTGAAGTGTTTGGGCGGTACCCGGGAAAGGGAGCAACTGGTTTTCATCGGTGAACGGGGCGTAGAAGGTCAGGCCTCGCTGGGCCCCGGTATCCAGGCCAAACATGCCCTCAATCGTTCGTTCGTCACTCAATTTCATGCGGATTCGAACCAGGGGCACGCCATCATCGAGTTGAAAAGCAATCACTTCAGTCGCCTGATTTTGGAAAGGGGGCGCGCCAAGATGAACGACTTGTTCCGCATAGTCGATGGTGACCACTCCTTGCTCAAAAAACTCACAACCCAAGATTCCGTCAACGGTCTTGCCCAGGGCGGCTTCGATCCCCTTGATCGGAAGGCCGATGAACGGGATTCTTCCGACGACACGAGCCCTAATCTGGACTTCAACGGGTTGCAAGCGTTGAGCGTCAACGCTTCCACCGGCTCCCTCAGCGGTCTCGAATCCAATTTGGGACAGACCGAGCGATTCAATGAGCGACTCGTCTAGGACCGAGGTTCCGGCTCCCGAATCCAGCAGCAGCGAGAGCGGCCGCGACCCGTTGATTCGTCCCTTAATGAGGATAAGGCCACGGGCCGACTCGAATTCAATCACCATAGGGTGTGGATGGGAGGACATGAGAGGATGAAGGAAAGCGATGAAGGGGCCTGCTGCACTTGACGGGCTTGAATTGACGAGTCATTGACACCATAACGACAACCAGGAACCGAGCAGGGGTGGGAGAAACTTGGAGCGACGTGCCGCGGTTTCAGGGTCTGCTCGCCTACAACGGGCGGATCATGATGCGCCGAAACTCCACGGGGTGACTTTCGGATTGCAAGGAGATGCTTCCGCCCGAAATTTTGAGTTCGTCGCCCTTCATCAGCGACTTGGCATCGGGGTCGCGCGGATCGTACTGAACCTGCTCGTACCGCATGACTTCCGCGCCATTGATGCGGTGAATCACCAGGCCGCTGCCGCGAACTTCGATTTCCAGCTGCACCCACTGGTCTCCGCGCAGGGTGGGCGAGTTGGAGTTTGTGCAGTGCTGAGTGATGAGCTTGCCATCCATCACCACATTTGTCCCGGGCGTGCACAGGTTTGCGGTCGGACGATCGCCCTCTTCGGGGCCACCCAGCAGCTGGATCTCGGCCGAAACGGGGAAGTCTTGATCCTTCCGCATGGTCTCCGGCGGCTGACCGTGAATCATGACCCCGCTGTTCCGCCACGCCCATCCCGGGCCATCGGCAATCTGCTCGCCGACGAATCGGTACTCCAATCGAAGCACGTAGTTGGATTGCGGGGTGCAGTGGAATAGGTGTCCGAAACGCGCGTTGAATTTGCCCTCGTAGCCCTCGTATCCCACTTGAATCGCGCCATCTTTCACCCGAAAGGTGTTCCCAAAATTCTCGCCCAGTGCGTAGCCCTTAATCTTGGGCGTCCAGCCATCCAGCGATTTGCCATCGAACAGGGGCGTCCAGCCAGGGTCGGGAGTGGCTCCCAGCAGAGACAGACCCACCAGGGCTAATCCGCACTTGGCCAAGAGATGAAGTCTAGAAGGCATGGCGGAAACGTTACCCGCCATCGCCCCAGCAAACCTCTGGATAATCCGTCAAACTTGCTCCTGCATGTCGCCTCGCCTTGCTGCTGCCATCGAAATTGCGGTTGCCGCCGGTCGCTCCACGTTGGCGCACTTTGGCCAGCCGCTGGATATCGAGCGCAAGGCCGATGCCTCGCCCGTGACGGTGGCCGATCGCGCGGCGGAGCGCTTGGCGCGCGAGATGTTGGCCGTCGATTTTCCTGGCGAGGCCATCTTGGGCGAAGAAGAGGGGGAGTCCGGCAACTCAGGGAACCGCTGGGTGATCGACCCCATTGATGGCACCAAGAGCTTTGTGTGTGGGGTGCCTTTGTACGCAACATTGATCTCTTACGAACAAGATGGGGATCCGATTCTCGGGGTTATTTACCTGCCTGCGCTCAACGAATTGATCTATGCCGAACGCGGCGGGGGATGCTATTGGAACGGTCGCCTGGCGCGGGTCAGCACTCACGCCTCGCTCGAAGGATCAACCTTGTGTAGCGCAGGCCATAAATCGATGTATCAATTTGGGCTCAGCGAAGGCATGGAGCGGTTAACCAAACGGACAATGGCCACCCGAACATGGTGCGATGCCTACGGTCACGCTTTGGTGGCCACCGGACGAGTGGTGGCGATGATTGATCCGGTGGTGGAACGCTACGACATCAGTGCGATCATTCCCATTATCGAAGAGGCCGGCGGAAAGGTCAGCACCCTGACCGGCGCGGATCCCTTGCAACCCGCCCACGCCAACGGCAAGTATCAACTGGTCAGTAGTAATGGGCAGGTTCACAAAGAACTTTTGGAGACGCTGCACGGATGAGAATGTTAGGGGTGGATTTAGGCCGGAAACGGATTGGGTTGGCGGTCATGCCGCTGGAACTCGGCATCGCAAGCCCGCGTTCCAATTTGGATGCCAGCGGAACTCTGCGCAAAGATGCCGAATCGATCCTCGCTCGGGCCCGCCAAGAAGAGGCAGATGCCATTGTGATCGGTCTGCCTTTGAATGATGATGGCAGCGAGGGATCGAGCGCCCGCATTTCGCGGATGTTGGGTCAGCACCTCACCGATCTTGGGGCGACCGTGATCTTCCAAGATGAACGCATGACCAGTCAGGAGGCCGAAAACGTGATGCGCGAAGCCGGGCTGAAAGTGGCCGCCCAGCGCAAGGCCGTAGATGGCGAAGCCGCCTGCCTGATTCTGGAGCGCTACGCGCAAGGGGTTCAGAATGGCGCGTAACAAGGGGTGCATCGCAGGCCTGGCCATCATCGCGCTCCTCGGGATTGGTTTGGCGACCGCCGTCGGCAGTGTTTTCGTGCGCACGGCTCCCACGCCCCGCGGAACCGAAGACGTCTTCCTCCGCCTCTCGGGGCAGGGGGTGCGATCCGCCCTGAATCAGCTGGAAGAAAAGGGTGTCATTCGCAGTGCCGATGCCTATGCAATGCGCATGCGTATCCAGCCGGTTGACCTGAAGGTTCGGGAAGGAACTTACAAGTTTCGGGCCGGTATGTCCTACGATGATGTGCTGAAGGCGCTGCGCACTCCGGTTCGGCGCATGGTGCGCCTGCCCGAAGGCTGGTGGATTGCCCGCACTGCGGCTCGGCTTGAGGCCGAGGGGGTTTGCAAGGCCGAAGACTACATTCGGCTGGCCAACACTCCGGCCGAGTTCAAGGATGTCGTCGATTTCCCCCTGCCCGAGCGCAGTCTGGAAGGGTTTCTTTTCCCGGACACATACGATCTGCCGCCCATGACTCCGGCCAAAGATGTCATCACCATGCAACTGCGGGCCTTTGAACGGCGGGTCATTCCGGTGGCCAAAGGTCAAGATCTTGAGCGGATCGTCAATATTGCCGCGATGGTTGAGCTGGAAGCGGCCCTGGATGAAGAACGGCCGCGCGTCGCCGGGGTGATTACCAACCGGATCAAGAAGAGGATGACCCTGGATATCGACGCCACCGTGTTGTACGCCTTGCAAGAATGGAAAGTGCTTGGCCCGGGCGTGGTGCGAACGGTGAAGTCGCCCTACAACACCTATCTCAATCGAGGGTTGCCGCCGGGCCCGATCGGTTCTCCCGGATTAAAGAGCATTCAGGCCGCCATGAATCCGGAGTCTCATCCGTATTTGTTTTACGTGGCCCGCCCCGACCGCAGCCATATCTTCACCACCAACTACGCCGACCACCGCGCCGCGATCCGGCGGGCGCGGGCCGAGTTTAGGGAGCGTGCGCCATGAGACACTTCAAGAGCGGCACCTTTGCCCGCGATACCATGCCCACCAGCGTGCGGCCGTTCAGTCCTCACATTTCGCTGACCGGGATTGATCAGGTCGATTTGCAGGCGCTCTGGGATTCAGGCAAGCGGCTCCTGCTTCTGGACGTGGATAACACCCTCCTGCCCTGGAAGGCGAAGGAGGTTCCGCCGGAATCGAAGGCATTCTTAACCCGGGCCCGGGAGTTGGGATTCGATCTTTGCGCCATCAGCAACACCCGGCATCCCGAGCGGCTGACGGTGATTTGCGGCCTGATGGAGATCGACTTCATTCGCGATAAGTTCAAACCCAGTCGCCGAATGTACAACGCGGCGCTCGAAAAGTACGGTCGCACGCCCGAACAGACCATGATGATCGGCGACCAGCTGCTCACCGATATCTGGGGGGCCAATCGCGCCGGAATCGACGCCATTTGGGTGCGTCGACTGGGCAAAGAAGAGTTCATTGGCACGCGTCTCGTCAGCCGCAATGTCGAAAAGCTGCTCGGCACCGTGCTTTACCGCTACTTCCAGGCCGAGGAAGCCGATGTCGAGCGTCGCCCCGGCTTCTTCCGCCGCGCCGTGTTTCAGCAGATGGTCAAGTTCGCCATGGTCGGGGGCTTGGCGACCGCCGTTGATCTGGGGCTGCACAACTATTTGATGTTCCGGGCCACCAGTGGCGGCATGTTGTTGCGGGAACGGGTGGAACTCTGGGCCGCGGCCACCTTTGGCTTGTCCCAAGACACCTTTATTCACCCCGCCGAGGTCGCCTATCCGGTGCTCAAGATTGGCCCGGTTTTGCTCGCCATCCTCATCAGCTACCTCATGAACCGCTGGCTGACCTTCCAGGCCACGCACGAAAAGATCACGGTGCGGCAGGTCGTGCAGTTTTATGCGGTTGCTCTCGTGGGCATGCTCATCAGTATCACCGCCGGAAGCGTGGTGAATGCCGCCGCGACGGGGAGCGTCCAGGCGAACTGGCTGAAGGGCAGTCTGGTGGGCATGGTCGCCGGATTTATTTGGAACTTCAACGTCCAGCGTCGATGGACGTTCAAAAAAGGGTCGGAACAATGAGCCCGCACTGGTCGCAGGCCGAGCCGGGCGACTACGCCGTGATTGGCGACCCCATCGACCACAGTCTCTCCCCCCGCATGCACTCCGCCGCGTATCGAGCGGATGGGCTCAATCATGCTTACCGAGCGATCCGGGTTCCGGCGGGGGAAGTCTCGGAAGCCCTCCCGGCGCTTCAAGCCAAGGGCTATCGGGGACTCAACGTGACGGTTCCTTTAAAGGAAGAAGTCTTTGCGTATGTCCGCGAGCAGGGCTGGCGGGTCAGCCCGAGCGATTTGGAGTACGGCGCTGTCAACACGCTTCTCTTGGCGGAACGCACGGCCCTGAACACCGACGTTCTCGGCTTCTTGCGAACCCTGCAGGCGCAAGCGGTGACCCCGGGCGCCTCGGTGCTGCTGCTGGGGGCGGGGGGAACGGCGCGCGCCCTTTTGGTGGGTCTGGTAAGAGCGGGTTACCGGGTCGCCGCGTGGAACCGCACCCCTGAGCGCCTCACCACGCTAATCGCCGAACTTCAATTGCCCATTTCTCCATTGACTCATCCCGATCCCGCCGGAGTCGAGGCGGTCATCAATACCACCTCGGCCAGCCTGACGGGGGAAGCGGTTTCGGTGCCATGGGAGGGCCGCCCGATTTTGGCGTATGACGTGGCTTACGCCCAAACCCTCACGCCCTTTTTGGCCTCGGCCCAGGCCGCGGGGTGTCGGGTGACCGATGGCCGGGCCATGCTGGTGGAGCAAGGGGCCATGGCTTATGAGGCCTGGCTTAGACGCCCTGCGCCCCGAGCGGCTATGCTGAAAGCCCTCGATGAGCATTTTTAGCCCGACGGTCGAAGCCATTCAAAATGCCGCGCGCGTGATTCGCGAAGGCGGGATGGTGGTCATGCCGACCGAAACGGTCTACGGCTTGGCATGTAACGCGCTTGATGCCGAAGCGGTTCAACGTGTGTTTGAAGTCAAGGGCCGCCCGGCGGAGAATCCGCTCATCGTTCACCTGGCGCGCTGGGAACAGCTGGGAACCGTGGCCGCCAGCTGGCCTCCCATCGCCGAAAAGCTTGCCCATCAGTACTGGCCTGGCCCGCTGACCCTCGTTCTTCCCAAGCGTCCAGAACTCCCCAACGTGACCACGGGCGGACTCGATACGGTCGCGGTTCGCATCCCTCAGCACCCCGTTGCGCGCGAAATCATTGAGCGTGCAGGCGTACCCATTGCGGCTCCCAGTGCAAACGTGTTTATGGGTTTGAGCCCCACCAACGTGCGCGACTTAGATCCCGAGATCTTGGTCGAAGTCGATATCGTCATTGACGGCGGTGACTGCGAAGTGGGGCTGGAAAGCACGGTTCTTGATCTCAGCGATGCCACGCCCCGCATTCTTCGTCCCGGGGCCATCAGTCGGGCCGATATTCAGGCGCGGGTGGGACAGCCCCTTGGGATGACTCCCCCGAGCGGCGTTCGGGCTCCAGGTATGTATCGGCGGCACTACGCCCCAAGCACCCCGCTGGTTCTGGCGCAAGAAGTCAAGGACGATGAAGCCGGTTTGGTGTTCGGTGAGCCCGAGAATCCTCGTCAGATCAAAATGCCTCGCGAGGCCAAGGCTTACGCGGTGCTGATGTACGGAGCCTTGCGCCGCCTCGACATGATGAAAGTCGAGCGTATTGTTGTGCAGGAGCCTCCGGCCCTGCCTGAGTGGGAAGCCGTTTTGGATCGACTGCGCAAAGCCAGCGCCAGCATGGCCTAAGGCGTTTCTGCGGTCGCTCCGCCGGAGCAGACAAACAGCAGGGAGCGCTTGACCTTATCCATCATGAGCCGCATTTGGCGGACCGAAACGTCGTCTTCTTGCGCATGAGGGCTCAGGCCGACCAGGACGTGATCGCTCTGGGTTTCTTCGCCCATATCGCGCACCAAAGAGGGCAGATCGCGCGTGCGCTCCAGCCTGATTTCGTAGGTGAGCTGCTCGTCATCCAAAATGGTCTGCGCCGATTCGGCCAGGGAAGCGGCCCGACTTTCCTGTTCTGGCATCGCGGCGTGAATGGGAAGATCGCGCGGCACCACGATGGGCAGGAGCAGCACAAGGCGGGTGTCACGCGCATCGCTGAACTCCACCGCCACATCCAAAAGGTGGCGATCAAACGAATCCGGGCAGAACACAACGAGAACCCGGCGTTCCACCTGACTCTTCAGCTTCTTTTTGGCCGCCGGTTCGGGCGAAGTGCAGAGCAGATCCAGTGAAGTCCGGGCCTCTTCCACGGTGCGGGTAATGGCGAGCTGACTGCGCACTTCGGGCACCGATCGCAGCATCGTTTCCACATGATCGGGGAGCGCGGCAAAAATGACGCGGGCGCGGTCGTGTTCACGGACAAATTCGATGAACGAGGCAAACGTCTGCGCGCCTTCCACGGTGATTTCGGTAATCCCGCTGCCGTCCACAATCACCCCGGCGGGGTGCCTGCGCAAGGTGAGGGTGATGGCCGTTTCCACCGTATCCCAAAAGTTCTGGCGCAAAGCTCCAGAAAGAACAATCACGTCCTCATAGGATTCGACAATCATGGATGAGATCTCACTTCTGTTTACGCTCGGTTGACCGTGACTTAGGGCAAGAAGTAGCGAATGCTGGTGATGACCACATTCTTCCGTGATCCCAGCGCCCACTTCATGGCCGTGGCCGCATTCCCGTGCAGCAGGCCTTGCCACCAGTGTTTGGGGACGGCTTGCGGAACGATGACGGTAATGAACATATCGGGTTCTTTGGCCCGAAGCTCGTCGATGTACTCAATGACGGGCTCAATGAGCGATCGGTACGGCGATTCGAGAATCACCAGCGGCATATCGGCCCCAAACGTGATCCAGTCGTTGCGGACGCTTTTCGCTTTCTCGGCGTCCAGGGTCACGTGCAGAGCCCGGCAATCGGGCGCGCTGCTTTGGGCGTACTGAATGGCATGCAGAATGCCCTTGTGCACCCGGGGAACCAGCAGCAGGGTGAGGCTCTTGATCGCCTTGAGGTCGCTGGCCTGGTTGCCCACGCTCAGCGACTGGGCTAAGTAGTCGTAGTGCCGTCGAATGCCGTAGAACAGCATCATCAACCCCAGGACAACAATCACGACCAGCCAAGATCCTTGCTCCCACTTGGTGATGAGCAGAATCCAGCACACGATGAACGTGACCACACCGCCGAAGAGGTTGATCGCCATTTTGCGGTTCAGACGGCCACGTTCGGCCTTGGCGGCCGGATAGTCGGGCGACATTCCGCGCGCATCTTCAACGTGTAATCGGTGAGCCAGCAGCGCCTTTTGCCGTCGGAATCGGATAAACATGCCCGCCTGACTCAACGTGAAGCCGATGAAGACTCCGACCGCGTAGAGCGGAACCAGACTGTGAGTGTCGGCGTTATACGCCACCACCAGACCGCCGGCCACCACGGCCAAAATGATGATTCCGTTTTGGAACACGAGGCGGTCGCCCTGGCTCATCAGCTGGCGCGGCAAAAAGCCGTCGCGGGCCATCAGGCTGGCCAAACGCGGGAAGTCGGCAAAGGCGGTATTCGCGGCCAAAAAGAGGATCGCGGCGGTGGCAATCAGGGTGGCGTAGTACATCACCGATCCATCGCCAAAGCTCTTGGCCGCAATCTGCGCCAACACGGTTCGATACCCTTCTTGGCTGGAATCCATGGGGGTGATTCCAAACTGCACCGCGGCAAAACTGACGCCCAAGAACATCACGCCCAGCAGCACGATCATGAGCCACAGCGTCCGCACGGCATTGCGTGGCGAGGGGGCCTTGAAGGCGGGAACCCCGTTGCTCACCGCTTCAATTCCGGTGAGGGCGGTACACGAGGCGGCAAACCCCTTGAGAATCAAGAGCCAAGCGGGAATCTGCAGGAGGTGATCATCGGGAAGATTGGGTGGGGTCGCGGGCGTGGTCACGGCCTTGGTGAGGGCAAAAATGATCAGCACGATCATCGTCACCACAAATCCATAGGTCGGGAGCGAGAACAGAATGCCGCTCTCCTTCACCCCCCGCAGGTTGCCCAAGCAGATGAGCGCAATGGCTCCCAACGCAATGGGCACCATAAATGGCTGCGTCTGCGGGAACATGGAAACGATTGCGGCCGTGCCCGAAGACACGGAGACCGAGACGGTCAGTGTGTAATCAAGCAACAGGCTGGCGCCCGCCACCTTGCCCCAGTTGCGACCGAGGTTATCGGAGCTGACCGAGTACGTACCGCCGCCGTTGGGATAGGCGTAAATCGTTTGCGAATAGCTGATGGCCACCGTGACCATGAGCAGAATCAAGACCAGCGAGATGGGCAGCGTTTTGTAGTAGGCGGCCATGGTGCCGCCCCTCACCAAAACGTGCATCACTTCTTCCGTGGCATAAGCAACCGAGGAGAGGGCGTCGCTGGCGAACACGGCGAGCCCCACCGGAATGGCAAGGCGTTCAAGGTGTGCGTGTTTGCTTGCAATCGGACGACCAATGACGGTGCGTTTGAGGGCGCTCAGAAAACCCATAAGACCCCCGGCAATCCGGCGGCAATTCGTATTGTAACACGTGCGATGAGGGAACCGCGTGGCCTCAGGCGTCTGCGGATCGCCACTGATCCTGCAACTGGCCATCTTGGCTCCAGAGTAAGTGGAGCCGGGGAGCCTGTCCGTGCCCCAACCGGAGCCGAGGATTGATCGTGCACGTGCGGACGGCGATCTCGGGGCCAAAATCGGCCCACAAGTTGGCAAAAGCATCGCGCAGGGTTATGGCCGAACCCGCCAGGGTATCGGTGCCCGCCAGGCGGACATCACCTACCCCCACCACGCCGGTATGGCCCCACATATCGACCTGGGTTCCGGGCGGAAGTCCCTTGGCCTTGGTGCAGTCGCTCACCGCAATGACCCCGGTTTCGGGCTTGGCCTTAAGGAGTACCGCCGCCGCCGCCGGGCTTACGTGAAGTCGGTCGTAAATCAGTTCGCAGGTCACGTCATCGTTGAGCAGGGCAAAGCCTACGCACCCGGCTTCGCGATGATGCAGACCGCGCATCGCATTAAAGGTGTGCGTGGTATGGCAAAGGCCTGCGTCGCGTCCGGCCATGGCCTCGGCAAAGGTCGCGTTGCTGTGTCCCAGGCTTACGGCGACGCCTCGCGCGGTGAGCCGGTGGATCAGCTCCGGGGCATGCGGCCGTTCGGGCGCAAGGGTAATCAACTTCAGCCGCTCATCGTCCAAAATCGCGTCCCATTCGCTTGGCCCGGTCGGGACGTCGACAATGGCCTCGGGGGGTTGCGCTCCCGGGAACACGGGCGAGATAAACGGCCCTTCCAGGTGGAAGCCCCAAATGCTGCGATGCGAAGGGAGTCGGGCCAAAGCGGCCTGCACAGCAGCGGCCGAGGCGGTAATGGTCGTGGGCAGCCACCCTTCGTAGCCTTCGGCTTCCAGCCGGTTGGCCAGGTCAGTCATCTCACCTTGACTGGCCGACATTGTGTCAATGCCGAAAGCGCCATGGATATGGAGGTCAACAAAACCGGGCGAGAGGATGAAGTCGGCGTCAGACCGATCGCTGGGGGTCAGGCGGACGCCATCGGCGGTTCGCTCGGCTTCATAGACCCCCCAGCCTTGGGTTCCCACGCTCCAGACATTCATGATTTCAGAGCGTATCCGGTCGCGGTGCGCAGCACCAAGCCTTCCAGCTCCAGAAGCGTGAGACCGGTCAGGACTTGCTCGGTGGATTGGCCGGTTTTCATCGCGATGGCTTCGGCGGTGAGGGGTTCGGCCAGTAGCGCTTGGCGGAGGGCTTCGGCGGCGGGATCATCTAGCGGAGGCGCGGGTTCCGCATCGGCGAAACCCCATCCGAGCTCTTCCATGATCTGCGCGGGGGAATCGACGAGACTGGCCCCTTCGCGAATCAAGGCGTGCGAACCTTTGAATCGGTAGTTGGTGATGTTGCCCGGCACGACAAACACCGGTCGATTGAGTTCGGCGGCGGCGGTGGCGGTGCTCATCGCGCCGCTTCGTTCCGGAGCCTCGATGACCAGAATCGCATCGGCGGTCGCCGCGATCAGTCGATTGCGGAGTAGGAAGTTGTTGGGATAACTGGGGGTTCCCAGCGGAAACTGGCTGAGCACCAGGCCCGACTTTGAGATCTGCTTGAGCAGTGGCGCGTGCTGCGCGGGATAGGGCTTATCGATTCCGGTTCCCAGGACGGCCACCGTGGCCCCGCCGACTTCGAGCGCGCCCCGATGGGCCGCGGCATCAATGCCCAGCGCCCCTCCGCTGACAATGGTGACCCCTTGCGCCGCGCAAAACTTAGCAAAGCTGAGGGCGGCCGCCAATCCGTAGGTCGAAGCTTCGCGGGTGCCCACAATCGCCAGGCAGGGTTGACTCAGCACCGCCTCTTCACCCCAATGGAAGAGAGCGAGGGGAGGAGGGTCGATTTCGGACACTCGGCCCTGGTACTGACCCGCCGATCGAACGTACACCCCGGCGGCCTCGGCCTTCTGCAACTTGGTGCCGCCACTGGCCTGAACCCGCTCGCGTTCTTTCGGGGTGAGCTCGCGCCAGCTTTGGAGGGCAGCCAAGGGGTCAAGCGAAGGCCCGAGGCTCGCTAAGAGCGCTCGGGCCTTTTCGGGGGCCATCCCCGAAGCCAAGATGCCTTGCCAAAAAGCCAGGCTCACGTTGGTTTAACCGCGTCCGCCGCCGCCACCCATCACACCGCCGCCCGCAGCTCCGGCCGCATCGGGTCGACGCGGGCTTCCGAGAGCGTTGAGCGTGTTGTCGATGCTCAGGTTCACTTTGGTGACGCTGGTGTTGCCCAGCCAATCACTGGCGGTGACGGTGATGACCGCGCGACCGTTCTGCAGCGGGCGGTTGACCGTCGAGGCCGAGGTGATGCGAATGGAGAGGAATCCGTCGCGGCTGAGTTCGCCAATGTAGTTTTGGCCGTTGATGTCAATCTTGATCGATTCCGGGTTGACGCCGATGCCTACGTCTTCGAGTCGGAAGACAATTTCCATCGGAGCTTTACCGGCCACTTCCTGACCGGGGGTCGGCCAGACCATGCGGGTCGTCGGGGCGGTCAAGTCGACGCCCAGATTCCTATCGAACAGCAGCAGGCTGCCATCGCGGGTCACCAGCATCAGGCTATCGCCCGCCAGAACCGGCGAACCGCCCGCTTGGGTGAAGGTCGCCACGGTCGGAGTGCCGGCCGCTTGACCGCCACCGGCCGCGCCAGATCCTACGCCCGGGCCGCCCGCCGCGCCACCCATTTCACCGGTGTTTCCACCTCCCGCCCCACCACCGGTGGCCGGGGTGGTCACTCGGGTGACGATGGGAGGAAGAACGTAGTTCCAAACCAAGTCGCCCGTGGTGGGGTTCACCAGGTTCAGCGCGCCGTTTGTACCGGCCACGGCCACAAATCGACCGACGAAAACCGGCGGAACGATGGGGGCGCTATCCAGCTTGACCCCGCGCGGGAAGACCGCATTACCTTGCAAGTTGTAGGTGAAGAGGTTGCCATCGCGGCTGACCACGGCCACGCCATCGGGGCCCGCAGCGGGAGCAAGGTCAAGATCGCGACCCACATTGCGCTGCCAAATGATGGCACCGTTGCTGGCGCGCGCGGCGGCCACAAAGCTACCGGAGTTCACATAGATGCGCTCACCAAAAACGGTGAAGGAACCGTTGTTGCTCAGTCGCTGGAAGCGTTGCGTCCAATCGGGGCGGAGAGTCACCGGGTTAAGGCGAACCAGCGAGCCGCGACCCGTGCTGTAGAGAACTGCGCCCTCCACCGAACCGAGTCGAGTTTGCAGACCTTCGCTGACCGCGACTCCGGCTTGGCTGACCGGCTGGCCGGATTCACGATTCAAACCGTGAATCTGGCTGCGGGTGTCGCCAAAAAAGACGTTTGCTCCGGCGGAAACCAAGTTCGTGGTCACGGCAACCGGGTGCAGGTGTTGCCAGGCCAGGTTGCCGGTTGCGGCATCAACCGCATAAACCGATCCGTCGTCGGCGGCGGCAAAGACCTTACCGTCGGCCAAGATGCAGCCATTGCGGAAGTTGGCTTCGGCCGCTTCGCCGCGGGGGAAGCGCCAAAGCGTGTTCCCGGTGGTGCGATCGACGGCGTAGATGCGTCCTCCCACCGCGACATAAACACGATCCCCCTGAATCTGGGGCACTCCGCCACTGGCGACGCGGGTGGGTTGCGCCCAGCGCCAAGCAAGCGGGGCGGGGCCAGTAAACTCCGCCAGGGCAAGGCCGCACAGGGCGGCAGCGGTCAGTAAAGCGGAAGCCCGCAGGCAAGTGCGCATCGTTGACGTCCTCATCATCCAGCCGAAGCCCCCTCGGGGCCCCACGAGGCAAATCATACCGCCCCCGGAGAGATACCGGTGGCAGAAAACTTGACCCGAGGGCTAAGACGCGCCGCGGCCCCGAATCGTCACGCCGCCCCACGGGGTGAAGGGGGATAAACTGCCCGCATGCGTGATGCATCGGTGGTGCTTTGCTACCACAAGGTCGGCCCCCAGGCTGAGGTAGGGCGCTGGTTGAATTTAGAGCCCGAAGCTTTGCGTCGACAGATTCGCTTTTTGCGTCGGCGTGGCTTTCGCATTGCGCTGGCTCGCGATCTGGCCGACTCCCGGGCCACGCGCCTGGCCTGTCTGACCTTTGACGATGCCTACCAGTGCTTTGTTGATTACGGGCTGCCCATCTTAGACAGTGAGGCAGCGCCCAGCAGTATCTACGTGGTTTCGGGAGAAGTGGGCGGGGCCAGCAATTGGGATGGCGATCGTGCCGCACCCTTGGCCGGCCTTGAGGCTTTGCACGCGGCCCGTGCCCGGGGGCACGAGCTCGGCAATCACACGGCCACCCACCGATTTTTGGGTCAGCTCAGCGAAGAGGAGCAGGCGCAAGAGATCGCGACCTGCCACGACTGGATGCAGGCTCAAGGCTGGACGCCCGAATCATTTTGTCTTCCGTACGGCTCGCATAATGAAGTCACCGCGGCGGTCATTGCCCGGCACGGCTATGCCGTGGGACTGACTACGCGGGCTGGGTTCATCACCGCTCAGACCGATCTCCGCCTGTGTCCCCGCATCGGGGTTTCGTACAGCGATGGGGTCGCCGGGCTCTGGTACAAGCTCACGATCAAGGCCTGGATCAAAGGCTATCGGGTTTGAGATTTGGGAAGTGTGTTGCAGGTGAAGGGTCGCGAAGAGATCTGCCGCCCCGCGACCCGCAACTCACAGTGAGCCTACGGACCCGACCGGCGCATGACCCGAGCGTCCACGGGTATAGTCTTGGGCGGTCGGGCTTATAGCTCAGTTGGTTAGAGCGCACCCCTGATAAGGGTGAGGTCACTGGTTCGAATCCAGTTAGGCCCACCATCCGACTCTGAAGAACGCAGCCATCTCTGGCGGCGTTTTTTTGTTTTTTGATCGTTTGTGCCGTCAAGTGCCCCATACTCGAGACATGGTTCGGGCGACGGGATGGATGGCGGCGGTGGCATTGGTGGCGACGGCCGGGGCGCGCACGACCCTGCTGGTTCCCCTAGACGCTGAACCCAGTTGGCGCGATTTGGCCTATTTGGCCGCGATCCCCGCTTCGGAAGCGGTGAACCCGGGCGGAGCCTCGCTCATTGCCCTTGATGCGGCCGGGGTAGGCCCCGAGATGAAAGACTACGCGCGTCGGTATCGCGCCCAGGCGGTCGTGGTGCTAGGCGACGCCGCCCGGGCCAAGGCGGCCCAGAACGGCTGGCCAATCCCATCGGCACGATTCTCTTCGCTCCCGGTGACTTCGGCCGAGCAGGCATCGCTGGCCTTAAGTCGCCGCTTCTGGACAAAGAGCCCCTCCGTTGTGGTCTGCCGGGCCGAGGACTACGCTTCGGCCCTGATTGCGGCCAGTGTTGCGGCCCGAGTCAAAGCGCCCCTGATCTATCTCGGCCCTCGCGGTCTGTCCCCGGCCGCGACGGCCGAAATCAGGCGTCTCCAAGCGCGGGAGGTCATCGCAATTGGCACCCCCGCTCCCGGTCTGGGCCGTTCCCGAGTGACGCTGAGCACCTCGCTCGAGGTGATGCAGTGGGCACGGAAT